>JANXVQ010000485.1 GCA_025351545.1 Spirosoma sp. | reverse complement strand
GATAATCAGATTATAGTTGGACTCGTTAGCCACTTTCTCCATACCAGCCAGTACAGTCGACATAAAGGCGCTATCCAGCCGTGGCACAATAACGCCAATCGTTTTGGTTTGCTGACGCCTTAGGTTACTCGCGAAGGTATTTGAGCGATAGCCCATTTCCAGCGCTTTGCTGTTGATCAACTGTTTTGTATTATTATTAATGGCCGGATGGTCGTTTAACGCCCTACTCACGGTTGCAGCAGATAAATTTAGTAACCTGGCTATATCATAAATAGTCGTTTCTCTTTCCATAATAAGGTATACAGTGGGAATATGATATCATATAATACTAGAAAAATAGTTATACCCCGCTCATGCGATCGGTTGAATTTGAAAATAACAAACCTTAGGAATGACTACTGGCTATTATCCTATTGGTAAATTATCGACAACTTCCCCTACTGTCTGTTTTTCTATACATTACCCTATTTCTCGTAACTAACCATATAGTTTATCCAAAAGTAGGATCTGGTACGGGGTAATGGATAAATACAATTTTGAGTCTCATAAATAAAAGAGGACTTAATTGAATTAGTACAGTTATGTTGTAAAGCTATATTTTTTTTGAAAAAATCCTGCAATCGATTGCAATTATAAAAATTAGAAGGAACTTTATACTCAAAATAATCTTGAGGAAACTATTACCTAAAAAAACCATATACTGAAGTGTTGCTTTCGTTATGCCAATAGACTGAATTGTTCATCAATCTATCGCTTGTTTAGCCGAAGCATATCTTCTTCTCTCTTTATAATAGGTTTGATTCTACAGCCTCCTGCTACTTGCAGGAGGATTGTTTTCGCCAGGTTTTTGGATGCATATTCCTCATACGTTATGCCATGCCGCTGTGCCTCTAAACATCAATCCTGTTCTGCTATCAAATGATTACCTCCTAATCTTAGCCAACTTTTGTCCGTATGAAGACTGTCTTTTCTTTAAAAAACCCAATTGGACTTACATTACTGTTGAGCAGCATGGCCTTGCTGGGTGCAGGAATTGATCCGCAACCAGTAGCCGAGCCAACCTTGAAAGAAGCCTATAAAACATACTTCCCGATTGGTGTAGCCGTGGCACCACGCAACCTGACAGGGCCGGAATCGGAATTAATTATTCAGCAATTCAGTAGCATTACCCCAGAAAATGCAATGAAAATGGGGCCTATTCACCCCGAAGAAAACCGCTATTTCTGGAAAGATGCCGATGCTATTGTCGACTTTGCCCAGAAAAACGGCCTTAAAGTGCGCGGCCACAATCTATGCTGGCATAGTCAGACACCACGCTGGTTTTTTACCGATTCAACAGGTAAGCAAGTGAGCCGAGAAGTGCTTTTAAGTCGGATGAAACGACACATCACCGATGTCGTTAACCGGTATAAAGGCAAAATTTATGCCTGGGATGTAGTGAATGAAGCGGTGCCCGATACGGGTACGGGTGTGTATCGAAAATCTAAATTCTACGAAATTATAGGGGAAGAATATATTGAGAAAGCCTTCGAATATGCTCACCAGGCGGACCCTGATGCACGGTTATTTTATAACGATTACAACACCGAAAACACCTCGAAACGTGCGCGTATTTATCAGTTAGTCAAGAAGTTAAAAGAGAAGGGCGTTCCTATTCATGGTGTCGGCCTGCAAGGGCATTGGTCCATTTATGAACCCAGCGCTCAGGAATTAGAAACGTCCATTAATCAATTTGCAAGCCTGGGACTGGCTGTTCAGGTAACGGAATTAGATGTGTCGGTTTATCCGAAAGAACACGAACGTCGGGAAAAGAAAGTTACAGACACGAGCGAATTTACTGCCGAAATGGATGCCAAACAGGCGGCTCATTATAAGATGCTGTTTGATATATTCAGAAAACATAAGAACACAATCACGAACGTCACCTTCTGGAATGTATCGGACAAATCATCCTGGCTCGATAACTTTCCCATTCCGGGTCGTAAAGATTACCCGTTGCTTTTCGACCAGAGTTACCAGCCTAAGAAAGCATTTTGGAGCGTTGTAAAATTTTAAGTCCCTCGTTTACAATTTGTTATAGTATTCAAAACGGGCAGAGATGCCACG
>JANXVQ010000476.1 GCA_025351545.1 Spirosoma sp. | reverse complement strand
GTTGATTTTGAGAAGGAAAGGTACATTGTTAGTCACCAGCAAGTGGCTGACGGTGCTAATACACTTGATGTATTCTCACTCATTAATATTTATCGGTATTATCACAGCAGCAATACCTACTTACAGTCTGGTTATAATCCTGAATTATTTGCGCTCGATCCTGTGGCAGTTTCGGATCAGCGATCAAGTACATTCCAGTCCATTTATGATAACACATCAGCCTTCCTGTTTTCGGTGGTTCCACCAAAGGTAGATGCTTACCGTAATCATTCTACGCCAGTCAATACAGTTATTCTGGCAACGCTGGGCGTGATTTTTCTGGGTCTGTATGTTTTTCAACTAATGACGCGCTTGAAGCGTAAAAGGAGATATGAAATAGGGTTCGTCTGGCTGGCTGCTTATTTTCTCTTGTTACGGGCCGTGATGTTATATTTTGGCGTACCATTTTTGTTCGTTGAGTCAGATCTGTTCAATCCCAAATTTTATGCTTCTTCGGTTTTAGTACCCTCACTGGGCGATTTGCTGTTAAATGCATTGGTTGTGGCAACGCTGGCCTTTTACTGGGTTCGTTATTACTATCGTTCGCAAACGTATATTTTTCTTCTACATTGGCCAAACTGGCTGAAAATAGTTATTTCATTAGGGTGTGTCGTCATTAGCTATGGCGTATTTACCCTTTGCTACATTGAACTCAATAATATTTACGAAAAATCTCAATTTACCCTCGACATCACATTAAACATTCGGTTTTCGTTTCTGAAAATAGTTTGCTTACTGGTATTTATTACTGTTTCGTCTATTTACTTCTTAGTCACGCATCTGTTAGCGAGTTTGTTCCTGCGGTACAACCGAATTAATCATGTTGGCCTGGGGATGCTGCTGATTCTGGCCGGTACATGTATCAGTTGTGGGCTCTGGTTTATATTGGGATGGCCGGTAGAGAGTGTATTCCTGCTCAATGGAATTTACTTCCTGATCATATACGTAAGTCAATCCACCAAAACGCTCTATACATTTCGTTATAAAACGTCAATTTATCTGTTTCTGGGAGCCTTTGTTTGTGCTGTTATGACAGCCTATGTGGTTTATAATCAGGAAATTAAGAAACAATTGATTCATGAACAGGAATTTGCCTCACAATTGCTGGCCGAGAATGATGAGTTCGGTGAGTTTTTGATGAGCAAGGCTCAGGAATCTATACGGAGAGATGTCGAGATTGGCCGGGTGTTACAAACCGATACGCTGCTGGTACGGGAGCGTATTCAGCAACGGGTTAAAAGCTTGCACTTAGATAAATATTTTGATAAATATGACATTGAAATGTTTTCGTTTAAAGCAAACGGGCGCCCACTTGATATTAGCCCGAATGCGATTTCATTAACATTTTTAACAAACCGGTATCGCAAGGCTAATTATAAGACCGAGTATCCTGGTGTTTACTTCGTTAATGAAGTTGGAAATAAATTTGTGAAACAGTATTTATGCTTCGTTGCTATTCGGCAGTTGGGATCTACGTCGCTTGCCGTTAGACCCAAAACAGGCCTTACTCAAGACACCTTAGGCTATATAGTTCTGGATATGCGATTACGTAATGAGCGACCTAAAAGCGTATATCCTGAATTACTGGTAGATACTAAGTTTATTCAAAGTCCTGATACACAGGCCTATAGTTATGCTTTTTTTAGTGGTACGCGTGCCGGTAGTCATTCATCAGGGAAAGCGCAACATCAATTACTCTATAGCACGGGCAGTTATAATTATGACCGGAAACTTGATTTTTCGTTACTGGACAACTCAGCTGTGTTTGTCGATGGCGCATCGAGCAATGGCTATCAGCACGTTGCACAGCGTGGTCAGGATGGGCGAATTGTTGTTGTGTCGTCAGCCGAGTATCCATTCAGAAATATATTTTCCAACTTCTCATTTCTGTATCTGCTACTGGTTCTAACGGTAATTGTTGTTATTCTGGGCTATGCCGTTAATTATGGATTATCGCAGTTCAGTATTAACTACTCGACCCGAATTCAGATTCTACTGAATATCGCTTTTTTTCTGCCTCTGCTGTTTGTGATTGTTATCATTGTGAATGTTATCAGCTCAAACTACATTGCCAATCAGGAAAGCACATACATTAGTAATACGCGTAATATTGCCGCCAATTTTCTTACCTATTTAGATGAGCACTTACACGCTAAAAAACGAAGTAAAGCGTCAATGGAGGAGGAATTGAGCAAAATTGCCCGTGACGCAGATATTGACATTAATTTGTTTGATACGCAAGGGCGGCTTTATACTTCTACGCGCCCACTCATTTATGAAAGCGGCTACCTCTCTAAGTACATTAACCCCGAGGCTTTCATTCATATTATTGAAGACAAGGAGAATGAGCGGTTGCTAAACGAATCGCTGGGTGGCAAGCAATATCGAACGGCTTATGCGGGCATTAAATCGTACGACGGGCGGTTGCTGGGTGTATTGAGCATTCCCTATTTTTACGCCCGCCCCGAACTCGATCGGCAAATTATTGAAGTCATTGCCTCTGCACTGAGCATCTTTACGGCTTTATTTCTATTCTTTCTGATCTTATCTTACTTCGCATCACACATTCTTACGAAACCACTTCGGTTGTTGACGCAAAAAATTAGAAAAACGAACCTCGAACGGCCGAATGATCCGCTGCACTGGCAATCCGACGATGAAATAGGGCTACTTATCCGGGAGTATAACCGGATGCTGGTCAAATTAGAAGAAAGTAAACAGGCATTAGCCCAAACAGAAAAGCAATCGGCCTGGCGGGAAATGGCTAAGCAAGTAGCACACGAAATAAAAAATCCGCTCACGCCAATGAAATTAACACTGCAACATCTACAGCGAACGTTTCCAAATTCGACCGAATCGGCGGCTGGTGCAAATGACCCCGCTCGGCGGATTATTCTGCGAACGTTTGATTCCCTTCTGGATCAAATTGATAATCTCAGCGACATTGCCACATCATTTTCTGAGTTTGCGAAGATGCCATTACCCAAACGGGAAGAGTTTGAGGTAACGGGCGTATTTAACAAAACTGCCGATCTCTATGCCGATGATAAACGAATTTCACTCTATCGACAAATAGCCAATGGCCCCATTATAGCCATTGGCGACCGGCAACTTATTGGCCGAATTCTGACCAATTTACTTATCAACGCTATTCAATCGGTACCGTCGGGTCGAAAACCCATCATTAATCTGAAGCTCTATACCAATACTGATGCCGTGCAAATTGAAATCCATGACAACGGGGCAGGCA
Source organism: Spirosoma sp. (assembly GCA_025351545.1). GTDB lineage: Bacteria > Bacteroidota > Bacteroidia > Cytophagales > Spirosomataceae > Spirosoma. The sequence goes on along the minus strand of JANXVQ010000476.1, from coordinate 3,751 downwards.
TTCCGGAAGCGATCAGGAGCAAGGTTTTTCTGCCAAATTTCAGCACAAAGCGGGGTGGTTCAGGATTGGGATTAGCCATTGCCAAGCGGGGCGTTGAACATGCCGGGGGCACTATTTGGTTTGAGACAACTGACGACGTTGGTACATCGTTTTTTGTGTCGCTTCCTTTAGCCGGTGCGCCGGGTTCGTTAACAGGTGAGTCAGTTAATTATTAACTAACCGGGAATTATTATTGCCCTGACAGCGACGACCTCAAACAATCTTAATCAATTGTAACATGCTTCCAATTCTCACCCGACCGAATTCGGTTGAGTTGCGTATGGGTAATGCCAAATTGTTTAGCAATCATTTTTAGCCGGTTTTTGTCATTAAGCAACAATTTTTTAATGATCCTGACTTTGCTCTCGGTGAGTTTATAGTTACGGGTTTGGCGGGGTAACTGTCGATTTTTGAGACTAGGGTTATTACGATTGTGTTCAATCATTTCGTCCTTCGTCACCCATTGCAGATTATGATAATAGTTGTTCTGCTTTTCATGGTCGGTATGGATAACGAAGGTCTGGTCGGGGTTATCGTGTTTAATGAAGTGTTCGGCTACTAATTTATGCACATACCGGTTCAGGGTTTTTCCTCCCGAGCGAATATTTAACGATCGATATCCCTGAATAACAGAGCCTTTAATAAATTTACTGGTAGGTGGCTGGCTGGCAATGACACCCGAGCGTGTTGCCGATGCAGATTGAAAACTACGTAACCGACCGTAGTTCGAGACCTCATAATGAGGTGGATTCTCGATGCCATCAAATATAATTACCTCCCACTTCTCATTCCAGAAACTTTGGCCCTCTTTGGCATTCATAACCGAAGCAAATTTTATGTGTGACTGTTACCCTAGCTCATTATTGACTATAAGTAAAGCAGTTCAATGGGTTCTTAACAAGAATAGCCCTAAATGGTTAATCGTTTTTTTTGATCTACTCATTTTTCAAAGAAAATTCGAGAGTAACCTCAACCTAATTATCATCTAAACTGAAGTTAAAGAGAAATTTGTTAAGTAAGATCCGTAACAGGTTGAAACTGCTCAGAGACCATATTGGTTAAGAACAGAATAGACATATGCGCCAATGTTATGAACACAAACGCAAAGAAAACAGTAGTCGTTGGAGCAACTGAAAAGTCAGGTCGTTACGCTAATCTGGCAGCCTACAGTCTGCTCCGTCATGGGCACAATATTGAATTGCTTGGCTTGAAAGAAGGACAAATTGAAGGCCACCCAATTCATGTGGGCCACCCAGCTCTGGAAGATATCGATACTGTGACCATGTATATTGGACCGCAGAATCAACCGCCGTTGTACAACTATATTAAAAGCCTGAAGCCAAGACGCGTTATTTTTAATCCCGGTGCCGAAAATCCCGAATTTGAACGCCTGCTACAAGCCGAGGGCGTCGAGCCAATTCAAGCCTGTACACTGGTGATGTTATCTATAGGAACATATTGATTTGCGAATTCTAAAATTAAACCTATAAGGTTTTCAAAAACCTTATAGGTTTGTAGCCGCAACGTATTGCAGCTCTGCATAGTTACCATTTAATGAGGGCTGATGCCCAGGTAAATCCGCTCCCAAAAGCTGCCAGACAAACCAGATCGCCGGGTTTTATTCGCCCCTGCTCAAATGCTTCGGTAAGCGCAATGGGAATAGAAGCCGCCGTGGTATTGCCATACTGTTGAATATTATTGAACACCTTCTCGTCAGGCAAATTCATTTGTTGCTGCACGTAGCCCGAAATGCGGATGTTTGCCTGATGCGGCACCAACAGTGAAAGATCCTCGGGCTGGTAACCATTAGCCGTCAAACTTTCATTAATAACCTCCATAAACCGCACGACGGCATGTTTGAAAACCGTATTGCCGTTCATCGTTACATTATACTGACCGTCGGCTAGGGTTGCTTCCGAAATCCACTGGCCTTCGCGGCTGCTGCCGGGATCACGTACATACAAATCTTCGGCATAGCGTCCATCGGCATGAAGGTGCGTCGATAAAATACGGTGTTCCGGATCGGTAGTAGCCTGTAGAACAGCCGCTCCCGCCCCGTCGCCAAAAATGACGGCAACCCCGCGGCCTTCGTTACTTTTATTCAGAAACGACGACTGAATCTCTGAACCAACCACCAGAACGGTTTTATACATTCCTGTTTTTATAAACTGGTCGGCTATGGAGAGGGCATACACGAAACCGGAACACTGGTTACGAATATCAATAACTCCGATGCCTTCTAATCCTAACTCGCGCTGCATCAGAAAAGCCGAACCCGGAAAGTAATAATCCGGTGTAATTGTGGCATAAACGATGAGGTCAACCGCTGATGGTTCCAGCCCGGCGCGGTCGAGGGCCATACGCGAAGCTGCTGCGCCCATGCTGGCATTAGTATCTTTACCATACGTAAAATACCGACGTTGTTTAATGCCCGTCCGCTCCTGAATCCAGGCGTCGGAGGTATCCATATATTGTGTTAAGTCATCGTTCGTGACAATATTGTCTGGCACGTAAAAGCCTAAGCCTTTAATACTTGAGTAAACTGTATTCATTTGTTAATAGCAAAATAGCCTACAAAAATAGCACTTTTTGTGGTGAGTATTGGGTCCAAAGAAATAGTTGTGCTATTAGTGGTGGAGAAAAGACAAGGCTAATGGTTAGGCCGGGTGTAACTCAAATGAATACTCTTCCATAATCAAATTGGCCAATAACTGGCGGCAGGCCGTGTCTACTGTTGCGCGGGCTTGATCTTCTGTTGCTGCATCGACTTCGAGACGAATATGCTTGCCAATGCGGACGTTATCGATACTATCCATCTTGAGATTATGGAGACCCAGTTTAACAGCTTTGCCCTGAGGATCTAAAATTTCAGAACGGGTCATGATGTTGATTTCGGCGATGTATTTCATTACTGAATGAGTTAAATAAATGATAGAGTGAGTGTTAGCTCGAGCTTTATTGTACAGTAACGGCCCGATTTTGCTCACTCGACCTTTCGCTCTTTAGGAAAAAGTGAAACAAGAATGTAAAGCAGAATAATTAATGGAATGGCTGCAAAGTGCAAAAATAGCAAGAGCAACACGGAAGCTATCAGAAAACTGAATTTAATCCGGTTGTCGGCCCATTTGAACGATTTGAATTTGAGGGCGAAGAGTGGTAATTCAGATACGAGCATAAACGAAAATGCGATCATCATTCCCAGTGCTATGTCGTTCTTCCAAATAGCATCGTACTGCGGCTGATAGTGCTCCATAAGTGGAAAAGACGCAATAAGCATCGCGTTGGCCGGAACGGGCAAACCGATAAATGATTCAGATTGCCGTGTGTCGATGTTGAAGTTAGCCAGCCGTAAGGCCGACAAAACTGCAATCAAAAATGCCCCGTATGAAATCGAACCTAACTCCTGAAACCAGCAAAGCTGGAAAACGATAGTAGCGGGTAATACGCCAAACGTTACGACATCGGCTAATGAATCCAGTTCTTTGCCGAATGGCCCCGAAACGTTTACCAGTCGGGCCACAAACCCGTCGCCAAAATCAAGAACAGCCGCCAGGCCAATCAACCAGGCAGCTATATCCAGATGACCGCGCAGGGTCATCACTATACCTATACAGCCACACAGCAAATTGCCGCAGGTCATGGCGTTGGGAATGTGTTTGAGTAGTTTCATATACGTAAAACGGAATAGTATTCCGTTTGGCCGTAAGGCCAC
>JANXVQ010000470.1 GCA_025351545.1 Spirosoma sp. | reverse complement strand
GTCGTGAAAACAAATTTCGAGTTAAGCTATTTTCAATATCTTTGACTCATCCAAAGAACAACTCGGCTACGGCAGATTGATCGTGTCGGGGCCGCCCTTTAGGTTTGTAGCCTGGTAAGAAACCAAGATTTGGTAGCTTGCCAGCCCACAAACCTAAAGGGCGGCCCCGTCCCAGTGCCCAAGCTCAGCATTGGTTTCCACGATAGGTGGCCGCTAATCGATGCTCACCCGATTAGGATCGGGTGGCCGGAGCCATCAGTTGTCGTTTGATAAGTTTACCGCGTTTCTTGTAATGCTTGCGGTGGCGGATACGAAGATACTGGGTAAGTATCTAATGATCACCCTGTTGATTCTCGGTAAATTGCTGATGTCGGTAGATATATCGGTAAATGGTTTCGTGGTGAAGTTGCTTGTTAGCTGCCTTTCGTTCTATCTCCCCACAAATCTGTTCGGGCGATAGACGGTTTCTAGGTCGGAGTAATATAGTGGTTAGTAGCGCGCCTTAGCTATTGAAAGATACCAAAGGGAAGAAAAAGTGATATGCACTGCAAATGTGAATTCAAGTGATGTTAGGTTAAGGTAAACCTATATATCTGTTGAAAATATTGATTTTTAGAAAATGGGCATTAAAGTAGAAAAGACAATAATGAGTTGAAGTAATAAAATGTATTGCAAGTTGTATTGCAACAGACATAAAAAAAGCACTTACCAGAAATGGTAAGTGCTTGATCTTCAATGCTCCCGAAGCTGGGCTCGAACCAGCGACCCTCTGATTAACAGTCAGATGCTCTAACCAGCTGAGCTATTCGGGAATCGTGGTGCAAAAGTAATCGCCACCAGAGTACTACGCAAGTATAAGACCGAAAAAAAACTAAATTTATATGCAACAATGTGATAATCAGACTGATAATTTTAGCGAAATGGGTCGGGCCGATGGTTCGGAACGTTCTCTAAGATCAATTCTTTGATGCGACGGGCATCACCTTTCGAGAAATTCCGGATTATTATCTCGGGTCGGGCCCGTGGAATTATCCGAATGGTCGAAAAGAATAAGCCATTGTCAATCTCAACACCCGAAATGTCGGAGTAGAAGACAAAGTTGTCGGTGCCGCCAATCAATTTGCGGGCACGGAACGTAACACCCTTATCGTTGAATTCAACCTCGTCGGGGTTGATGGGGTCTTTGAAGCTACTGGAGCGAAATTTTTCTGCCATGATTAAGCGTGTCCGAATCGGGGTTTATATGATTGATATTATTGATAAGATTCTATTTCGCTGAAAGCAATCAAATTAATCGGGAAAATCAAACAAATCCCGGTTCAGATTTATTTTTTAGGTACGTAAATTATTTTCTTAGTCTCAAAAAAGGGTTCCTCGAAATAGTCTGAAAGGTCATAAACCCGGTAACGATCCGGAACTTCAGCCAGTTCTTCAGTCAAATCGCCCCCTTTGAGGTACAGAACGCCATTCGGCCGGTCGTTGTTACCTGCCTTGTGAATTTTGTAACGCATCCAGCCCAAAAATGGATTTAAACGTGTAACGGCTCGACTTACCACAAAATCATAGGTCGTGTTCAATTGCTCAGCACGGATTTGTTCGGCTTTCACGTTTGTTAGGCCGAGCGCATTAGAAACCTCCTGCACCACTTTTATTTTCTTGCCAATGCTGTCTACTAAATGAAAGTCGGCCATCGGGAATAGAATCGCCAGTGGAATACCGGGGAAACCGCCCCCCGTACCAACATCAAGGATTTCAGTGCCGGGTTTGAACGAGACAATTTTTGCAATGCTTAATGAGTGGAGTATGTGCTTTTCGTAGAGCGCGTCGATGTCTTGCCGGGAAATGACATTGATTTTAGCGTTCCAGTCACGGTACAATCCATCCAAAGCCGCAAAGCGCTCTTTTTGCTCATCTGTCAGCTTTGGAAAGTATTTTAGAATAAGGTCAATGTCCATTTTGTAATCTCCGAACTGGATTCAGAGCAATTGATGAGGTTCATTCTGACTGGCACTATGCCAAAATCCGGAGCTAAGTCGATACGCTGAACTTTAGTCCGGGCTAAATAATCATTACCGCCAATAAAGTCGTTTTTTTCGACGTGTGAAAAGCGTTTTTATACCAGCCTGACCATAATAAGCAGCCAGTAACAGATCTATAAAGGGCATGCTGGCCCAATGGAGCGTGTGCGCCAGTCGGTAACTGATTCGGCCAACGATGCCCCAGAAAACAAGTACACGAAACGAGAAAAGGCTAGTTCCGATTAACAAAAGTAACCATTCATCGGTGGAAAAAGAATGATGTAGAAGTTCATGGACCAGCACGACCAAACCAACTGCCAGCGCCAGTAGCCAGCTTACTACATGCGATCCCATTAATAGACCAAGTCGGAATTTATTGCCTGATTTATAATACTTGCCGACGTTTAGATGGCGTTGTTTCTGGAGCCGCCAATCGGCCCAGGTTTCTTTTGGCTTCGACCACATAAATGTATCCGGGTCAAGGCAAACGGCAGTGTTTCGGCTCGTCGCCACTTCGTTGATAAATAAATCATCGTCGCCACCTACCACGTTTATATGCGTGTAAAACCCTTTATTGGCGAAGAACAGGCTGGTTCGATACGCCAGGTTTCGGCCAACACCCATGTAAGGCCGTCCCGCTATGGCCAGTGAAAAATACTGCACGGCCGTAAATAAGGTTTCAGACCGGATGAGTAAATTTAGAAAACCGGGCCGATATTCGTAGGGAGAAAATCCCAGCGAAATGGCTTTAGTATCAGCCAGTAACGGCGCGACCATGCCTACCAACCACTCGGTTGACGTCGGACGACAATCGGCATCTGTGAGCAGAACAGTCGGATAACTAGCTTTTTTGAGCGCAATTGTCAGCGCGTATTTTTTAGGCGTTATGTGCTCATGCTCCTTGTCGATGCGGATAAACCGGACTTGGCGTAGATCAGTAATATTGTTTTCCAGAAATTGGCCGGTTCCATCGGTTGATCGGTCATCCATCACCAAAACTTCGAAATTGGGGTAGTTCTGGTCATTCAGCAACGGCAGCAGTTCGATCAGGTTTTCCAATTCATTGCGGGCACAAACCACAACAGTAATGCCCGGCGTGGATTCGCCCAGCGTGGATTCGCCCGGCGAATCTGGCTGCAAGACTACATCATTTCGGACAGGTGCCCACCTCCCTGGCCCGGGAAAGCAATGTCCTCTGGAACTCCACCACCAGTAAAGCCAGGTCG
>JANXVQ010000413.1 GCA_025351545.1 Spirosoma sp. | reverse complement strand
AATCTGACCTCACAGAGTTAGCAGTTTTTATAAGAAAACCCTTCTCATTACAATAAGCTGATTTTTTCCGGGCTGTAATCGTTGGCCTAATCCTCGTAGGGTATCGACTGCTGCATTGAGTTATGAATATGCGTAAGGCTTATCGTACTCGATCTCACGAAGTATGAACCGGGCATACGGTTTTTCTTCGCCCTCTATAACCCAGGCGGCACTAGCTTGAGTTGGTACGCGCAGTCCGTGTATCTGGTGATAAGCTGACATATGTCCCGTCCAGGTTTCGATGTGCGTCTCGTCGCTGTACCGTTGCGCCTGATAGCTTACGATCTCGCCTTGCTCGTTAAAATTCATCTGACAGACAACGGTTTGGTTGTGGTCGGTGAGGGTAAGGGTGGCCGAATCGTTATCGACTGGCGACCAAGCGGCCCGCCCACCGGGGAGCAAACTGGTGGGAAACCAAACCGACTCTGCCAGCCAGCGCAATAACTCACCCTGATTGTAGCTGGGGCCACTTCCGCGCACAATCCGCCATACACCCAGCAGCCGAACGGTCAGGCTTCCTTCTCCCGCTACGTATTGGTCGCAGGCACTGAACCAGGTTGTGTGGCCAGTCCAGATGTAGCCCGGCTTATCAGCTAGAAAATACTCCTCGCCGGTAATGGGCATCCAATCTTTATTTAAATCGGTTTTGAATTGCCCATCGTGCCGAAGTCGTACCGAACGCAGGTAGGGTTGTCCGGGTTTCAGTACGTGCCGAAAATAACGCTGTACCGGCGCTGGTAAGCTGGTCAACTCGGCTGGGTCGTAGGTCTGAACCGGACCCGTTTCGGCCAATGAAAATAAATTCGCTACATGCCTGCGTGCCTGACGCGCCACGCGCCACCGCCCTGCCAGTAACACGGCCACAGGAACCGCTAAAGCCGCTAAAATTTTCAGGTTGGTTTTCATAGGTAGTCGTTTCTGCTTCAGGTTCTTCTAATTTCAGTTTAGTATTCAGAGCCTTAGACAATAAGCTGTTCGTCAAAACGTGTTTAGTAGAACGCTATAATTCCGAATCAAAGGTATTCGTGCAACATGAAGAGACGATGAATAAAGGATTGATTATGAATACGTTTTGTCATGTAATGAAATTTAGGTTTTGCTTTATGCCCGGATCAATTTATACCCCTCAACCCAACCTACGCCTATCAGCGCGGCCAGCGTACACCACCCAAAGGCCGATGCTGAAACGGGTGCGAAACCAAACAAGTGCTGCGCATTCGGGTAAAATAGCGTGGTAACCAGCAGCCCGAATGTAAGGCCAAGCATGAGCCAGAGCATCCAGTTCGGGACCCGAATCGTTTGTAAGACTGACAGTGTAAACGATCGATTCACCAGCGTTAACAAAATATTGCTCAGTACCAGGGTCGAAAAAACCAGTGTTCTCACTACCGGTAAATCCTTGCCCTGCTGCATGGCTACGTAATAAACTACCAGTACGGCGGCAGCAATGCCCAGCCCCTGAGCGATGCTACGCCACAACTCAGGCCCGGCTAGAAACGTATCGGTCAGCTTGCGGGGTGGTTGCTGCATCTGCCCTACTTCAGCGGGTTCGTTCTCGAACGCAATCGAGCAGGTTGGCCCCATCACCAGTTCCAGAAAAATGATGTGAATCGGACTGAATAGGTTTTCCCATTTCCAGTTGACCAGCAATGGCACGGCTACCGTCAGGACAATCGGGATGTGGATGGAAACGATGTAGGCAATGGCTTTTTTGAGGTTTTGATAAATTCGTCGGCCCTGTGCAATGGCATCGACCATGCTGCTCAGGTCGTCGTTGACCAGCACGAGCGACGCGGCCTGTTTGGCCACTTCTGTTCCTCGCTTCCCCATCGCGACACCAATGTGCGCTGCTTTCAGCGCCGGGCCATCGTTAACACCGTCGCCAGTCATGGCAACTACCTCGCCGTCCTGTTTAAGGGCTTCCACCACCCGCAGTTTGGCCTCAGGAAACATTCTGGCGAACACCGCCGTTTGCGTAGCCCGCTGTCGGAGCGAGGTTTCGTCCATCGCCATCACCTGCTCGCCCGTTACAAACGTATCGGCACCGGGCAAACCCACCTGCCGGGCAATCGCCTGAGCAGTTTCGGGGAAATCGCCGGTAATCATTTTCACCTGAATGCCCGCTTCCGTAAACGCGCGAATAACCGCAGCCGCGTTCGGCTTAGGTGGATTTTCGAGCGCGACTAACCCCAGAAACGACCACGTAAACTCATCCTGTTCAGCCGGAAAGTTGGGCGGCTGATACGATCCCTTCGCGACGCCCAATACCCGGTATCCTTCCTCCGACAGTTGTTTCGTAACGTTACGTATCCGCTCGGCAACGGTTGGTTTAGGACGACAAACTGCCAAAATATGTTCGACGGCCCCTTTTCCGGCAACTAGTATCTCGCCAGTAGATGCTTTTCGGACGTGGGTCATCATGGGGGGCGTACCGGCTAATGGGTACTCATGCACCATCGGATACGAGTCAATGGCGGTTGATGGGTCTGCTTTGGCGAAAGCCGCAACGATGGCTTTTTCCATCGGGTCGAATGGATCGGTTTCGCTAGACCAGCGGGCGTATGCCAGCACTAATGCAGCCGTATCAGACAACAGATCGGGCCGGGCTGCGTTCAGTGGCACCAGGTCTGACAGCGGAACGAGCAAATCGGTCGCGCCGTCGTAGAGTTGCCGAACACTCATGCCATTCTGCGTGATGGTGCCCGTTTTATCGGTGCATATAACCGTAGC
>JANXVQ010000366.1 GCA_025351545.1 Spirosoma sp. | reverse complement strand
TAACCGCGATGATTTGATACAGTCGGCGGAAGGGTTCACCAGAGAGCTGAATCTGACCGATGCCGAACGCTACGGACTGACGCAAAACGACCCGCTGTTCTCCACGGAAACACTCGACGTGCTGTATCGGAAAATAGCCGTGAAGGCCGATGATGAAAAGGGTGGTATGCGCCGGGCACCGAAGTTTCCAATGCCCAGTGTCTGGCGATTTCTGCTTCGTTACCATGATGCCGTTGGTAAGGACGCTGAAACGTTGGGGATACAGCCATCCGGGGTGCGGCCATCCGGGGTGCGGCCATCCGATCAAGCTCTTCATCAGGTCAAAATTACACTCGATCGGATGGCACTTGGTGGCATTTACGACCAACTCGGTGGTGGCTTTGCCCGTTATTCCACCGATGGTGACTGGTTTGCGCCCCATTTTGAGAAAATGCTTTATGATAATGGTCAACTCCTGACATTGTACGCTGAAGGGTATAGTTTAACAAAAAGTCCGTTATACAAACACGTTGTCTATCAAACGATTGGATTTTCTCAGCGCGAACTGCTGAGCCCGGAAGGTGGTTTTTATTCGGCTCTCGATGCCGATAACGAAGGCGTAGAAGGGAAGTTTTATACGTTCACCACCCCCGAATTAAAGGAAATTCTGGATGGTCCGACACTCGGTGGTTCGGCACTCCGGGAGGCAACATCTGAATCAGATTATGACTGGTTTGCCGAACTATATAATCTTACTGACGAAGGTAATTGGGAACACGGTCTTAATATTTTGCATCGGACCGAGTCTGATGAGTCGTTTGCTGAGCGCAAGGGCTGGTCGCTGGCGGACTTGAATGTGCGGTTAGATGCTACCCATACCCGATTGTTAAAAGTGCGTAATGAGCGCATCAGGCCGGGTTTGGATGATAAGATTTTGTGTTCTTGGAATGGCCTGATGCTGAAAGGGCTGGCTACGGCTTACCGCGTTTTTGGCGAGCCGGAATTTCTGACACTAGCCCTGAGACTGGCGTATTTTCTGCTGAAAAAAATGCGTGATTCCAGAAACGGTCGGCTTTGGCACACGTATAAAAACCGCGACGGCGGACAGGGCCGAGCCAAGCAGGCTGGCTTTTTGGATGATTATGCTGCTGTGATCGACGGACTGCTGGCGCTTTATCAGGCTACCTTCACCGAAAGCTGGCTAATCGAAGCCGACCAACTGACGCAGTATGTGCTGACCAATTTTTCCGACACGACCGTAGACGATCTCACCGGACCAGAGCCGTTCTTCTTCTTTACCGACAAAAATAGCGAAGAACTCATTGCCCGCAAGAAAGAACTGTTCGATAATGTCATTCCCTCGTCGAACTCAATGATGGCCGAAAATCTGTATACGCTGAGCTTGCTTCTCGACCGGCCAGGCTATGCCGAACGCGCTGACCAGATGCTGGGTCGGATACAGCCAATGGTACAGCAAAATGCCGATTACCTGACTAACTGGGCGGCTCAATTTGCGTTGCGTGCCCGACCCACCGCCGAAATCGCTATTGTTGGCCCCAATGCCGAACGATTTCGGGCAGAACTGGATGCCGAATTTTATCCTAATAAAGTACTTTGCGGCCGAATCGCGTCGGGGACAGCCGATACAAGTGAGTTGCCGCTTTTACAACATCGAGAGGCCATCAACGGGCAAACCGCCGTGTATGTCTGTTACAATCGGGCCTGTCAATTGCCCGTTACGACTGTCGCTGAGGTGTGGAAATTGATACGATGATTAGACATAATTTATAAAAATGACTGACCGCTTAATAAGCCAATTAGGGAAAAAGTGGAATAAAAAATACATTCATACCGAATTTCGTAGTGTAAAATAACTAAATGCTTGTTTTATATTCTCTTGGTTTATAGTAGGTTATGTTTCGGTTGATTTGCTAAATAGTTCAACTACACTACAATATCTGTTGGTCATGAAAACTATATCTATCTACCAATGCCTTACGGGCCTTCTTTTCGTTGCAGCACTTTCATGTTGCACAGACCACCGCATTCCTGCCGTTACACCGGGGTCAGATTCCGGCCGCTTGCGAGTGAAAACTCTTACCCAGGACCAGCCCGGCAACAAAGCTAAGGTGAGCTCATTTAAATACGACGCCCAGGGCCGGCTAAGTTTAATTATCGCTTACCAAACGCCTGATAGCACGCTGACACCGGTCGAGAACAGCGTTTTTCAATATGATGCCCAAAACCGGCTCACCCAACTCCAGCGCACAACTGTCCGTCGGGGATCGGAGTCAGAACTATATACCTATACCTATAATTCGGTTGGGCAGGTGGCTGGGATTGGGTATAAAAACAGTAATCCAATTTATACCTGGAGTGTGTTGCCTCAATACAATGCCAGTAACCGGGTTACAGGAACGACTAAATCATTTACTGTGCCCGGCGTTTCAACTAATGAGAGTAGTGGGTTCACCTTTACGGGGAATAACCTGACGTTTGCGACTACGACAGGACAGGCGGTCCAAAAAGGTTTTACATTTCCTCCCGAGACCATTACCAAAACATTTACGTATGATACGAACGTAAACCCCTTCTATGGCGTATTTGTCATTCCGGCACCCACTGTGTTTGCTTCGCCACCTGCAGGCGGGATTATCAGTTACTATACTTACTATGGTGGTATCGCTAACATGCTCAATTTAAGCCAGAATAACGTGCTTTCCGATGGAGCGAGTACCTATGCCTATACCTATAACAGTGCTAACCTGCCCACCAGTCGGGTAACTACGATTGGCGGTTCGGTTGTTGAAACGTTACGTTACCAATACGAAGCCTATTGAGTAATTGGCCAGGATGCGACCTTACTGCGAAACAACTACCGGATAATGGCCGCTTTGCCTGAATCGTTACCCGGTAGTTGTTGATTTTATACCTCTCCCCATGCTGTTAACACCAGCGTTCGGCGACCCCCTTCGTTGCGGTGTTCACCTAAATAAATACCCTGCCAAGTGCCAGGCTTCAACCGTCCATTTGAATTGGAATGATGATTGAATGACCCAGCATGGCGCTTTCAGGTGGGCTGGCATCGGTCCGTCGTTACGGTCATCTGAACCTTCGTAATCGTGTTGGAAATAAGGTTGATTTTCTGGAACAGCCTTATTAGAGAGCGGGTAGGCGGGGAGGTGAAAAGTGTGTTGATAAACAGATATGGCAGATAAATTAATACAGACCTTAAAAATTATTGGTAAATAACTAACTTAGGGATGAATCAGTTGTCATCGTTACTGTTGAATTCTATCGAATGCCTATAGATGGTATACGAATTGACAAACTAATGACTTTATGAAAGTCCTATATTTTTTACTGCTCGGAATACTTCTATATCGGCCCGTCGTTGCACAAAAAGATTCGACCATAATCAGCCATAACACACGCCGTTCATTTGCTGATTACGACGAAGAAATCATGTACTATGGTAAACGCAACCAGTACTTTACCGTACGGATTTTTCAGAAAAACGGGACTTTATTTCGACTTGATTCGTACACTCTTCTGCCGAAAACGCTGGGCAATGGAATACCGTTAGATAGTGTAAGCCGGATTTTACGACATGGCCCGACAAAAATCATGTATCTAACCGGGGAAGTATACATAAGCTGCGAATACAAAGATAATTTCCTGAATGGCCCTTTTATGGTTCTGTACGAAGACGGGAGTGTTAAACGCCGGGAGTATTATCGAAACGGACGCCTGGCCAAGAGCTATTGCTACACACCCGATGGAACGAAACAAACTTGTGTGCCTTTTTATCAGGCTGCTCAATTTCTGGGAAGTCCAAACGAATTGTCAGCCTATATAAAACAAAAACTCGGAACAGTACTTGACGGCGAGCGTATCCGACGAATTACAGCTACACTGGTAATCAATGAAATAGGGCAAGTTACAAAGATTGGGGTGGTTGTTAATTCCGACCCATCGGCCAGTGCACAAATGCTTGATACCGTGGGTTATACTCAGCAGGTTATTCGAAATATGCCCGAATGGACACCTGAAAAATTTAATTGGAAACCCGCAATGAACGATGGAATCGCTATCTCCTCAACCTGTGTTTTAACTGCGTTTCGCTACAACGGACTAGTACAGTACAATCTATCCTACCGGCTATAAACGAATAAAGGGATCTAGCTTTTCATGGAAATTTCTATCAACAATAGTATCGCATCATTCGATAATCGGCTAAATAGGTTTATCGGCAACTAGAATTGTGGCTGTCGGGCCGAATGTGTCAGTGAATAGCCTGATTTACTTACATCACCCGGTTGGAATTTTCACTGACAAACGCGCCCCAGGCTCCTTTTTTGTTCTTTTTGCCCGGAGCAACCGGCAACGCATTTTCGTGGAAATGGTGGCAAATAGCAATCGCCAGCGCATCGGTGGCGTCGAAGAATTTGGGGTCCAGCGTTTCTTTGAGCAAATGCCCGACCATTTGAGAAACCTGGTCTTTACTGGCGTTCCCGTTACCCGTAACCGACTGCTTGATACGCCGGGGAGCGTATTCCACAATTGGAATATTTCGGGATAGAGCAGCCGCCATTACTACGCCCTGCGCCCGGCCCAACTTGAGCATGACCTGTACGTTTTTACCGAAAAATGGGTCTTCAATTGCCATCTCGTCGGGGTGGTATTCATCAATCAGCCGCACAATGGTTTCGTAGAGTTTCTGTAGCTTCAGTTGATACGTACTATATTTGGTCAACTGAACAACACCGTACTGCATCATGCTCATAACCCCTCCTTTTACCGCAATGATGCCAT
>JANXVQ010000348.1 GCA_025351545.1 Spirosoma sp. | reverse complement strand
AAAAGGCAATAAACTTAGCGTTGGCTTGTGATCCAACCGGATTAAGTAGTAGTGCGGCTGAGATAACCGTTGTAGAGTATCCTGAATTACAGTCCATTGACTATTCTCTTCTGTTAGTCCATTATCTATTGTTTCCTGTTCCTGAAGCCACCTGTTCACCACTTTACCAAATGTTGGAAACAGTTTTCGGTGGTCGAAATTAGCTTGTACGAACGCTTCGTAAGATTGGTCGATAGGTCGGTCGAAAGAGTCAAATAGTTGTTGTTCATCGGTTGCCAGTTGTCTATTAAACAAGTCGATAACCTGGTTTCCGTGAAAGGCCAGCAGGTTAGGGCGGTTGCCGAAGAATTTAAACAATAATGAGAAGTTGCCTTCTAACATAATGGCCAGACAACGTTCATTCAAAAATGACCGCACTCCTATTACGGCCCGCTCCTCACCTACTGCACCAATTACAGAATTAAACAAGTCTACACTGTTTGTGCGGGCTCGCTGGACATTCTCGGGAAACAGTAGACCCGAAAAATCAGGACGGAGAGTTGCTTTTATATGAAATGGTTTATAGTAATTTATTTTCCCCCTGGCCTGCGCGAACACGAGCACCACTTCATCTCGATCCTGGCTGAAACATTCCATAAATCGAAGACCCGGCAACGCTTCAGAAGGGTCTAGTATGGCCGGGATAGACTCGGGTAACAGGTGTGATTCGAGAACGGGAGCAAGTTGCCGGAGAAAATAATAGTTTGTGTGCATAGTGGCACAAAAGTCAGCTTTTTTTGCCTATTGCCGGGTAGTATTTTTCAAGACAATCAAGGGTAAGTGTGTATCCCAGGCTGGTGTGAAGTCGGTCTGATTGACAAATCCCTTTGAGAAGTTTCCTAATATCAGGTCCAGGTCGCCGTCTTGATCCCAATCATTCACGTCCATACAAATCCAGCGGCCATATGTACTGACAGGCAGGGCATGCATCTGAAATTGCATTGTCTTTTGTTGCTCAAAATAGAGGCACCCTTCTGCTGGATTGTGTTGAAAATCAGCGAAGAATGCTATACTGGCGATGTCCAGATCACCATCCTGATCAAAGTCGCTGGCTACAGCTTTAAAGCAACCATTAATAGGATAAAAATAGGTCTGTTTATACTGAAAATTACCCTGATTGACGTAGATATATGCCCCGTGATAGGGCTTCAAGATTTTAGAATAGTCACTATTATCTCCACAAGTGTACAGTATATCCAGTCGGCCATCTTTATTGAAATCGACTAACTGGAAACTGGTGGACCCGTAAACAGGCGGGAACCGAAGTAGATTACGTTCGGTAAAGCCTCCTTTCTTATCATTCAAAAATAGCCAGATTCCTTCATCGGCATGGGCAAACAATACCACGAGGTCGGGCCATCCATCGGCATTAAAATCGCCGGTGGTGGCCTGAATAGCTCCAGCAACTTCACGAATCGGCACTTTAGTAAACTGATGATTCGACCCTTGCCTCAGCCAATATAACCCGCCCGCCAGGTGTCCAAATCCGCAAACAAACCAGTCGGTCAAGCCATCTTTGTTGATATCGGCAGCTATTGATTGCAAAGGGCGAGGAAGGTTGCTATAAATCGTGGATGAGTCTGTACGTTGCTTTCCCGAAAGCGCCAGATTAATCAGTTCACCTTTCGATATATCGGCCGCCACCATAGTACCCAGACATGTAAATACCCCATGCTCATCTCCCCGATTATCGCGAAAGAATGCCGCGTTGGTAGCTGCAGATTTAAGTTGCTTCCATAAAATTGGGTGCAAACTCTGATCCCAGCGAGAAAGGTCACTTTTTAACCTATCACTGGAATACAGATAGTGCCCAATTGTATCCATCGCTACCAATGTTGTCTCGGCCGTTTGCGTGGTATCCCGCAAAGGTTTTTCAAGCGAAAAAATGGCCCAGTCATCCACCGCAGATAAACGTGTAGATTTTAGTTTTATCGGAGCCAGCGTGACATAATAAGCCACTATTTTTTGCCAGTCATCATAGGAAACGGCTGCTTTCGAGCCTGCATAGTAGAGACCTCCCTCATAGGCTTCCAGCCCCAGCATAGGGGCCATAGCAGGTAACACATGTTTACCCCACGTTTCTTTATCCAGTGCGTCGGGCGATACAACCATGTGGCAAGTACTACAATGTTGCTTCGCCAATTTCTGACCTTCCGCAATAAATGAGTCGCTCAATGCAGACTCAGTACCTGAATGGCAGCTACCGATGGCTACACCTGAAGACACAAAAGTCAGAAGCCAGATATAGACTCGAAAAAGGGATGGTTTTTTATAAATCACTACAAGAAGTACTCTTTTTGTGGTTCCGACCCGAGGCCGGGAAAGAAAAAAAAATAGAACGAATACACATCCCTTACCCTTGGAGTAGTTTATTCACTACACTAATAAACCGGACAATCTCAAGGCAAGAGATTTTTGTTAATGGCGTGCCAGATTAGCTTGTTCCTGATGAAGCCCCTGTCGTTTATGGCCTTGTGAATCGGTTATTTCGACAGCTTTTACTTGTGGGCTTACCAATAAGGTACGTGCCGATTGCGACAGAAACGAGTTGCCGTAGCTAAACTCTACTTTTTGCTTTTTTCCATCGGCAAAGGTCAACAGCGCCGACGCATCGGTTGGTCGGAGCCGTAGATTTATTGCCGGTTTACTGTTGCGAAATAAGCACAGCCGACCACGATTCTGCGTGGCTACTACTAATTCACGGCCTTTACTATCAGTAAGTTGCGCCAGTCCTTTGGCATTGCCGGGCACATAAAAACCACTGCTGGCAATGGATTGCGCCATAAAATTACCCTTACCGTCGCCACGAAGAAATAATCCGTTCATCGCATCATAGCGCCCTGTCAGAACTTCTCCGCCGTAGTCGTTACCAACCAGCATAACATCCAGATTTCCATCGCGGTCAACATCGTCGGCCACCATTCCAAAAATAGGCGCTAATTGGGCTTGTACAGGTAGCGAATGAAGTGTAAAGGTGCCGTCGCCTTTGTTCTCCACATAGGCTGATTCCAAATAATTGGCTTCCAGTACCAGCGCGCTCTGTCGTTCTTCGGGCGTAAGCAAGTTGTCGATGCTGGCTCTGGTGAAGTCTTTAAAATAAGGGAAGCGCCTGCGCATTGCAATCATTTGTTTTATCAGGTCTTCTCGCCCATGAAATGAGTACTCCTGACGCCTGCCATCCGCATCTGGAATAAAAATTGTTGGTATAGCGTCATAGAAGCCATTATTATCAAAATCACCAGCGTAGATGCGTACGGGTTCTGCATCGGTCCCCCGCATCCGGGCATTTCGGCCAAGGTTACCGGCAATGTAATCAATATCGCCGTCGCGGTCGAAGTCACCAGTTACCAAAGAGTTCCACCATCCTTTTTTCGACTCAAGTCCGGAAATAGTTTTTTCCAGCCTGCCACCTTTGTTTTTCAGAAGTGTTAGTGGCATAAATTCTCCAGCCAGCATCAGGTCAGGCCAACCATCGTTGTTGGGGTCTGTCCAGAGGGCATCGCATACTAAACCAATATTTTGCAGAGCCGGAGCAACAGTTGTTGTCACGTCGGTAAATCGGGACTGACCGGATTTAGACGACCGGTCGTTGCGCAGCACAAAGCTCGACACGGGTTTGGGATAATGGTCAGGTTCAACACGGCCACCAATAAAAAGGTCCAAATCACCATCTCGGTCGAAATCGGCAGCTTTCACGCACGACTTACTAACCATATTTCGGGGGAGTGCATCGGGGCTTAGAACGAATTTTCCTTTCCCGCCAGGGCCATCGTTTATATAAAGCCGGTCTTGAAAGGCGGGCGTGTTGGCCTGCCCTTCTGTACCTCCGCTGGCAACGTACAAATCCAGATCTCCA
>JANXVQ010000347.1 GCA_025351545.1 Spirosoma sp. | reverse complement strand
GCATCCGCACAACATGGGTAAAAATGGCGGTATTAACTTTTTGGAGACACTGAAACTGGCGAAGGGCGAATATTATGCCTTAATTGACGGGGATGATTACTTGACCAATCCGCTGAAGATCCAGAAACAGGCCGACCTCCTGGATGCGCATCCAGACTATTCAATGACATTTCATAATGCATTGATTATCTATGAGGACGGTAGCCCATCGCATATACTTAATGGCGATGATATGAAGCCGTTTTATACGGTTGATGACCTGATTGGTGAAGATGAAGTCTGGTTTATGGCTACATCGAGTACCATGTACCGGAACAGTATAAAGGAGTATCCGGCCTGGTTTCGGGAGTCTTCGAGTGGCGACATACCCCGGTTGATTCTGAAAGCGAAACTTGGAAATATTGGATATATCCCCGATATCATGTCGGTGTACCGGAAGAATCGGGCGGGTGCCAGTTTTCATGATAACTACCAGAACGAAACATTTCTGCGTAACCGTATCCAGATGTACAGCGATATCAATCGGGAACTCGACTATCGCTACAATGCAATTCTGCGCCGGAATATAGCTCGTTATTACCGAATGATGCTTGATGCCAAACAATATCAGGGTAGTTATTTTCGGCGGGCCCGGCTTGCCCTTAAGTATCTTTACATGGCCCAGCCCAGCTGGGATAAAACAAAAGATGTTATTAGAGACTATATTGTGCCAGGTCCAGTTGCCAAACTCTATAGTACATTACGCCTACTGCCACACCGGTAGATGATGCGGGATGAATTAACCCCAATTGCGGATTTATCCCGCACATGACTATTTATGAAATTAAGCGTTGTTATCCCTGCTTACAATGAAGAAGAGTCGCTGCCGCCAACGCTGCGGACACTTTATCAGACCTTGGCCAAGCACGGAATTCCTCACGAAATCTGCGTTACAAACGATAATTCGAAAGACGGCACGTTAAACGTATTGGAGCAGTTGGCTGCCACCGAAATCCCAACCCTGGTATATTATACAAATCCTGGCCCTAATGGGTTTGGATACGCTGTTCGCTACGGTCTTGAGCGATTTTCGGGCGACTGCGTAGCTGTATTTATGGCTGATTTGTCTGATGACCCCGAAGACTTAGTGCGATTTTATAACAAAATGCTTGATTCTGACGTCGATGCTGTTTTCGGTTCTCGCTGGGGAAAAGATGGCAAAGTGATTGATTATCCAACGCTGAAAAAAATTATCAATCGTGTCGCCAATTTTATCGTTCGGATGGTGATGGGCATCAAATACAACGATACCACAAACGCATTTAAACTCTACAAACGCGAAACTATTGAAGGCATTAAGCCTTTTCTGTCGCCCCACTTCAACTTAACGGTCGAGTTGCCGCTAAAAGCTATTGTTCGTGGGTACTCCTTTGCAGTGGTGCCCAATAGCTGGACGAATCGGAAGTACGGCGAATCAAAGCTAAAGATCAAGGAAATGGGTAGCCGTTATTTTTTCATTTTAATGTACTGCCTGATTGAAAAATATTTCTCGCAGGGAGATTTTCGCAAAAAAACACCGACTTCAGTACCACAGTCGGTGAGTCGTTAATCGTGTTCGGCGCCAGCTAACAAAACTCTATTTACTGCTCATCAATCAGCCAAATATACCCTTCAATCCGGGAACTTGATAAAGAGCCAGTGTCTGAACGACAGCCCAGAGAATAGCACTAATTAGCATATAGAGAATAATTTTCCCTCGGTTAACACCAAATGATATAGCAAGGACTGAGCCGCCAACTGGTGTTAAAATCAATGGAGTCAGAAATGCAATACCGGCAAGGCCAAAGCGATTCCAGATGCGAACTGCCATGCGTGTCCGTTTTGTAAATCGTTTTGTCGGTCTGGGACGAAACCGGTGGAGTAAAGCCTGCAATACCGCTCCGGCATAAGATATTATTACTACGCTAATCATCATACCAAGCGCGGTGCAAGCCGCTGTCTCGAACCACTTCAGACCGAGAGCCGCGCCCGAGAAAGGACCAGCTACAAACTTGACTGTGCTGGCAATGATGACAGAAATGTATTTGGCAAACTGCATAGTGGTAATGTTTTTTGAAACAACGCCACAAAAGTATCCGTTGTTTTGATACTATGCCGCTTATTAATTCTGCTTATTTGGGGCCACCGGCTTACCAATACAATGGCCATCTTCAAACGATCATTCCCGGCCTGATACGCACTGTAACAGGAATTACGTATGAACGCGAACGCCTGACGTTGAGTGATGGCGATTTCGTCGATCTGGATTGGATTGATGGTGGCCAAAACCGCTTGGTCGTGTTAACGCATGGTCTGGAGGGTGATAGCAGTCGGCAGTACATTCGGGGCACGGCCAAACTATTTGTCCAGCATAAGTATGATGTACTGGCCTGGAACTGCCGGTCCTGTAGTGGCGAAATGAATCGGGCATTTCGGCTTTATAATCACGGTGAAATTGGCGATTTAGGTGAAGTTATTACACACGCGCTACGAACTAATCGGTATGATGAGGTTGTTCTGGTTGGCTACAGCATGGGGGGCAACATTACGCTGAAATACCTCGGCGTTCACGGAAACCAGCTCCCCGACGCTATTAAAAGCGGTATTGCTATTTCGTCTCCGACCGATTTGGGCGCGAGTGCAGGACTACTCGACCGGCGGTCGAACCGGTTCTATCGAAATCGGTTCATGAAAAAACTAATTGTCAAATTAAGTCAAAAGGCTGATCGATTTCCTGGTCGGTTGGATATGAGTAAGTTACAGCTAGTAAAACAATGGCGAGATTTCGACGAATTTTTTTCGGCTCCCATTAATGATTATCGTGATGCCGACGATTTTTATACGCAAGCATCAGCCATTAATTTTATGCCTGGTATTACCGTACCGACTCTGCTGC
>JANXVQ010000319.1 GCA_025351545.1 Spirosoma sp. | reverse complement strand
CATAATGATCCTGGAGCACTTCTCTGCTATGTCTCAGGTAGGCTGTCTTACCGTTTCGTACCAAAATCCGTTACCCAGTAATGCTTATACGTACTGCTGGCACTGTATCCATAGCCTACGCCTACATTCTTGAAGTTGGCGCTCATGATATTTGTGCAATGGCCGGTTGACTTGAGCCAACCATCGACAACGGCACGCGTTGTTGTGTAACCAGCCGCAATATTCTCTCCGGCAGCACGCCAGATATAGCCTTCGCGGGTCATTCGGTCCCAGGGCAACGAACCATCACGACCGGTATGGCTGAAGTAATTATACGTAGCTAAATCGACAGCAAATTTATTGGATGCGGCATTGAGTTGGGTATCCAGCGTCAGAGCCGGCACTGCCGGGTAGACAGTTGTACCACATTGGCATGGTTTCGACCGTGCCTGATTGATATACGTTAGCACTTCCTGTTGTTGGGTAGTCGTAGCCAGTGCAGCCCGTGCGCCAGCAAGATCCGCTATTACAGCCGACGTTCCAGCCCCGCCCTCTTTGTACATCGACGACATAACCGGGGCTGGCGTTTGGGTGGTTTCTCTATCCGATTGACAGGCCGCTACGGACAAAAAAAGGGATACAGCCCCCAGGATGTGCCTAAGTTTCATTGTTATTTTTTTAGGTTAATTTGTCTACTAAACGGCGATTTTTCCCGAATCATCACAAATATACTTACAATTATTATATTTTTTATTTACAAATAAACAAAAACAAAAATAAAATAAGGTGTTATTTCCCGCACTTCAGGTGAAATTTATGACGCTTAGCAGTACGCTCACTTGGTCGCCAGCCAGCCCAATGAAATCGCGTTTTCCTGATGGCATAAGAATCATAAAAATAAGTTAATCAAGAATTACGCTTCCATTCCCAATTACCTTTTTCGGGTTGCGGGCGTATCACATACACGTCAAGGAGCGCGTAAGGACGGGCGAGGTACTCGCGGATTAATGTGCGCAGGGAATACCCGTCGGGCACGTCCTGAGCGGCAAACGCAATGGCTGCCATGCCCTCGTGATTGCCAATATAGAGCGCGCGGGCGTTATGAAAATTCTGGGAGATAATCGTGATTTTTTCCTGGTTGAAAACGTCTTTGCACCGCACCACCGAATCGAACGTTCGGTAGCCTGCATAATCGAGCGTCATTACCGAAGCCGGAACACCGAGCTTTACCAGGGCTCGCTGCATGTCTACCGGTTCATTATAATATTCTGAGTCGTTGTTACCGCTCAAAATCAGATATTTCACTTTACCCTCTTTCCAAAGCCGGGCCGTAGCCTCCATCCGATACCGGAAAAATAGATTTTCCTTGCCCGTTCTAACAAACTTGCTGGTGCCGAGCACCAGCCCAATATCATTGGCGGGTAATTCGTGAATGTTGAAATAAATCTGATTTCGTGTATTATATACTACCCACCAGTTACTAAACAACACGAGTGTTGCGCCCACAAATAGTAGGGTAATGCCCGCCTTAATGAGCCGCTTAACCACACGGACTCCAACCGCTTCGCGGGGCGTATCGTTACTGTGGTCCGTAGCCAAGGTTGTGTTCATTTAGTTAAAGGCTAAAATGCGGATTTTCAATTAATCCGATCACATTACCAAATGGGTCTTTTATTGTGGCCACCTTAATACCATCGCCTACTTCCTGAATTGGGGTCTGAATATTTGCCCCCAAGTTCAGAAAATGCGGTAACGTACCGTCAATACCGGCAACTCCCCAATAGGTTATGGTACTACCGTCGACTATCTGCGCATTGGGGTCCAGCCCCAATTCATAGCCGCCAACGGTAAATCCTACATAAAATGGCTGATCAAAATACGGCTCAATACCTAATGCCTTCGCATACCATTCTTTGGCAGCGGCAAGGTCGGGTGCCGCATAAACGACCGTCCGTAATCCTAATAATTTCGTTTCCGCCATAGTCATTATCAGTTAACCCTTATAGGTCTTTGAGACCTACAAGGGTCAAACTATATCAGGGAAACAAGCCTAATTGTACAGACTCCTTTTCCTCTGCTTCGGTTGTAACAAGGACAACAGGCTCAACCACGACTGTCGTTTTTATAGTCTCTGTCACAATTTTTGGCGGCAGTAGCTTAACCTCTTTTACTTTAGCGAAAGGCAGTTTATTCCCCATAGCTTTCCATCCGCGTATATCAATAAACCCTTCCGGTTCCAGAATCATCTTCTCAAGTGGTCCGCGATCTTTCACCTGATGAATAATCTCAATACATGGGTAACGGTCTATGGTAATGGCCAGACTCTTAGAGCCTTTAACATCACCAATATAACTAAATTTCTTGTCTACCGATGTCGTCTCGACCTTAAACCGCTTCACATACCAGGCTTTTTGATTGGCTTCGTAATAGATCGCCGACAGCACCGTTCCGGGGTCAAATTTCATCAGTACAGCTACGTCGTTCGGCTCGTACCGATTTGTCAGGTCAAAACTTGTCAGCTCATATTGACCATCTTTATAAACAACCAGAATACTGTCTTTGGCGTCGAAATTCCCCAACAAACGTCCCCGTTCATCGCGACTAAGCCGACCAAGGTGCTCATCGTACCAGATATCGACACCACCGAGGGTAGAAACGCCACCGGTTTTCTGGGTGATTTTTCGCACCGGATACTTCGTCAGAATGTTGCCCTGCGCTGACCGATTTTTAATGCCGACGGAGGCAAAATCAAAGTCGAACTGCTTGATCTTAGCCGAACTCTGCGCCGTCAGATTTAGTGTAATCACCTCAGCTTCGCCGTTATCATTCGCGCTGAAATAGGTCAGCTTCGACTTTGGGTTACCCATCGTCAGGTCATATTCCTTATCGCGGGTAACGCCCGTAATGGGGAACCGTTTGGCCATCGAGATACCCGATTTTGCATCCAGATACACTAAATTATAAATCTTACGCTCGTCGTTTTTCTTGAATACCGAAACATGTACAATATCCTTGCCGACAAACACTTTTTCCGCAATTTTCACCACCATGCACTTTGCGTCGCGCCGGAATATGATAATGTCGTCAATGTCGGAACAATCGCTGACGTATTCATCTTTTTTCAGACCATAGCCAATGAACCCACCTTCGCGATCAACATACAGTTTCTGATTGGCAGCGGCCACAACACTTGCGGCAATTGTGTTGAACGCCCGAATTTCGGTTTTACGCTCGCGGCCTTTGCCATACTTTTTTTGCAGGTCTTTATAATACGCAATGGCAAATCGTGTGATGTTGGCTAGATTATCCTGTGTTTCCGCTAACTCCTGCTCCAACCGGCGCATCAACTCCTCGGCCTTAAATCCATCAAACTTGGAAATACGCTTGATTTTAATTTCCGTTAACCGGATGAGGTCGTCCTGCGTGATGGGGCGGTAAAACTGTTTTTTATACGACTTGAGCGCTTTGTCAATCGCTTCCAGAACCGCTTCAAAGGTCTCGCACTCTTCAATTTTTCGGTAAATCCGGTTCTCAATAAAAATCTTTTCGAGCGAGCTGTACAGCAACCGCTCCATCAACTCAGTACGCCGAATCTCCAACTCGCGTTGAAGCAAGTGTACGGTCTGATGGGTGTTAACCCGCAGAATATCCGTTACGCTGACAAAATGCGGCTTATCGCCGATGATAACGCAGGCATTGGGCGAAATAGACACCTCGCAGTCGGTGAAGGCGTAGAGGGCGTCAATCGACACATCGGGCGAAACGCCGGGCTGCAAATGCACCAGAATTTCGACGTCCCGCGCTGTATTGTCTACCACCGCAGCCACGTTCCGGCTCGGCGATTTAATGCGAATTTTGCCCAGTTCCGCGGCCTTCACAATTGACTCGATCAACTGTGGAGTCGTTATACCATAAGGCACATCGCGAATGGCAAGCGTTTTTTTATCGACTTCCTCAATTTTGGCCCGTACCCGCACTTTGCCGCCCCGGTGACCATCGTTGTAATTACTAACATCAATATGGCCGCCCGTCTGAAAATCGGGAAAGAGCGACACAGGTTTGTCTTTGAGGATATTAATGGAAGCCTCAACCAGTTCGTTGAAGTTGTGCGGTAAAATTTTAGTCGAGAGGCCAACGGCTATCCCTTCTACCCCTTGTGCCAGCAAGAGCGGAAATTTAACCGGCAGGGTAATGGGTTCCCGTTTGCGGCCATCATACGACAACTGCCACTCCGTGGTTTTGTCATTGTAAATCGCATCCTGCGCAAACTTCGAAAGCCGCACTTCAATATACCGTGGGGCAGCGGCTCCATCGCCCGTGCGAACGTCGCCCCAGCTACCCTGCGTATCGAACAGGAGTTCTTTCTGACCAATATTGACTAAAGCTTCACCAATGGATGCATCACCGTGTGGGTGAAACTGCATAGTTTGCCCGATAACATTGGCCACTTTATTGAAGCGACCATCATCCATTTCTTTCAGCGCGTGCAAAATACGGCGCTGAACAGGTTTTAGGCCATCTTCCACGGCGGGCACCGCCCGTTCGAGAATAACGTAAGATGCGTAGTCGAGAAAGTAATTTTCATATAAGCCCGACACAACGGTCTGCTTATGCAGGACTTCTAAGGGTGCGTCAATTGGTAATCCATCCGGTTCAACGGAGTCGGTCAGCTCAGTTCCATCGGCAGTTGGGTCTACGTCAGGCTGCTGGTTGTCATCCTCTATCGGTTGTTCATTTTCTTCG
>JANXVQ010000318.1 GCA_025351545.1 Spirosoma sp. | reverse complement strand
TCGAGCAGAAAAAACATTGAGGCAGCTTTACATCTCTGTATTCTTAACAGGCCGCCGTCGTGGGAACTCTGTGGTGAACATATCCTTCACTGCTTCAACAGCCAGATATCTGAAATACGGGAATTTTGCCGCCAGTTCAGGTGCGATTCCTCGGGTTCATCAAACGTGACGCTAATATGGCCGTCCTGCGTCGCCGATATAGGCACAATCCACTCTTTAACTGTATCAGCCTCACGGTTATACACTACTGGACTCAGCCGCTTTCCATCAACACGGAGCAGCGCTTCGCCAAATCCCACAACACGAATGATGTAGCTCGCACTCGGGTCAAGATTATCATAATCCAGAGCTGGGCTTCGCTGAAACGTTTGCGATGATAACCGGGTCCGACTGAAACCGTCTTTCCACCAGGCAATATCGGTCGCATCATCGGATATTGTTTTCACGCGTGGGCCTTTACTTACACTCGATACATCGTCGTAATAACTACCTTTGCCGGGGCTTTCCCAAGTGCTGATTTCCTTTAGGCGTTTCAGTTGTTCTTCGCTGGTTTTCAGCATTTTGACTTTAGCAAACTCATCAGCCAGCCACCAGCGATTGTTAAGCGGATAGTCGACAAAATCCAGCAAACAACCCCGTTCGTAGCTTCTTGCCTTGTATTTCGGCATGCTGGTTTGCAACCCAACTGAGGCAAATAAATCGGCACATAAGGCCACAATTTTAGTTCTTAATTCAGGAGAAACAGGTTCTGTATCGGCCTTATTTACAACGGCCAACACCTGACTCATTACTTTTTCAGGGTCGGAATTGGATTCCTGAGTCAGCAACAGATCGGCTTTCGTTTCGAGTCCCTGTTCATACAACAACCGCCGACGCGTGTAGGCGTCGTAATAGGCCCGAAGCAGCAAAAGTTGCCAGCGCCAGTTAGTAGCCAGAGTTGGATTGGCGGCTTCCAGTGTTTTCCAGAACGCAAACGTGGTCTCAACGCCCCCATTTTGAGCCAATGGTCCTTGCCAGTTTTGTTCAAGGGCGGCAATGCCACTGGCTACTGATGCATCTAGTTGCCAACCAAAGAAGAATCGGCTATAGTCTTTCAGAATCTCATCAACGTTCATTGTCGGGTCCCAGGCCCGCATACTCCACAGCACTTTGTTTATATCATCGTGGCAGCCATCGGAATACGAAACAAACCCATCGGTAAACGGAGCGGAAGCGGCCTGCGCCCGTGCGTAAAAATAAGGGCGTGGATTAGACGCTTCCCGGCCTAATGTTAGCGCATACGCCTGATCCCAGCGTTCCACCGGAAATTCGCAGCGAACGGTATGCGTAATATCCGGGTACTGCCGAAGTTGGTACTGCCTGGAAAGTCTGTAGCGGGTTTCGGCGAGCGGAGGGCTGCCGGGACCGTACACGACTCCCTGCAACCAATCGGGTTTGTTTTGAGCCAGATAGTCATAGAAATAATCGATCTGTTGAACACTAAATCCTTGTAGAGAAATCCAAACCTTGGCCTTCGGGTGATACTTGATCAACAACGTGTGAATGTCTTTCAAAAAAGGCATTACCTCTTTGGGATGATTTTCGCCGGGGTCACCACCGGGAAAAAATATGTGATCGAGCCGAGGGCAAGCCTTATAAAAAGCCTCGTGCTGATCAAGTTCTGCTTTACGCTTTTCGGCGTTCGTGAGATCAATCGTGGCCGGGGTCCACACCCAGTAATCCATATCGTATGCCTGACAGATTTCGCTGAGTCGAACCCGCATATCCACTGCTGGTATCTTGAAATGAGGGCTGGGTTTCTCGTCTTCGTGAAACGGAATACCTTCGATAGCGTTGGTCCCGAAGATGGCCAATTCACGGATATATTGATCAAACTGCTTTACGGTCCAGGCGTCATACGAATTAGCGGTATGTCGATAACCCAACTGATGCCCCCGAATTGGATAGACGGGTGACGTTGCGACATCGACTGAATTGCCTAATTCAAGCAGTTTACGATCCATTTTCAGGTTCCTCAACAGCCAACCAGCCCCAAATAAAACACCCCGACTATCCGCACCGATAATCCAGATCGTAATGCCCGTTGCTGCTGTTTCACTAACAATCCGATAGCCTTCTGCGTTGAGTTCCGGGCGCTCTTTAGCCGTACTGACGGGAACCAAAACACCTTGTAGTTCTTTATCGCTTGCCAAAACAATTGCAATACGTGTCGTTCCGCTTTTGGGCCAGTTCGGGGTCGTTTTCAACACAATACCTGTTCGCTTACCGATTTCTTCGCTTAGCATTCGGGGTGCCGTTTCCCGCATTGGCGATGGAACAGACGGCGAGACAAGTATAACGGCCTGTTTGATAGTAATGGGTTGAGCAACCAGTTGACCGCCACTCATGGCCGAAAGCAGGACGAGGCCACAAAGTAACCGCCTGGAAATACCGTTCACGTTCATAGGATTAAGGGAAAATTTTTGATGCGTTACGCCGGATTTTAACGCGATGGAATACATCAGTTACTGAGTAGTAACTGCATTCTGGATTTTACGAATAGCCTGTGCAAACGACTCCATATCATCACGCGTGCCCAGTATGGCCTGCTGAAAAATCCACACAGCTTCTTCGGCGCAGGCACGCTCGGCTTCCGGGCAATCGACCTGCGTGTAGTCGACCGATTCGGGAATAGCATAGCACATAAAATTCTTTTGCTGAAACAGCGGCTGCTTGTACAGCGGATGCGGATACCCTGCCGAACAAGGCACGCCTTCAGCCGCCAGCATGTCCACAAACAGCTTCTTCGGTATCTGTCCGAACTTTGTTTTATCGTATTTAAAGATGTAGAGATGGTAACAGTGCCGAATAGCCACCTCCCCCCGGCTTAGTGGCGTAATGCCGTCGAGGTCGGCCAGAAGGGCATCCAGATAAAGACCGTTTTCATTTCGGGTACGCGTTTGCTCATCCAGCCGCTTTAGCTGTTCGGTAAGTAATACCGCCTGAAGTTGCGTAATGCGATAATTACAACCGGGATTAAAATGATCGTACCATTGACCGCTGGGCAATCGGCCTACATTACGCAGCGAATTCATGGTCTCGTACAGCGCATCATCGTTGGTAATCACGATGCCCCCTTCGCCACTGGTCAGATTTTTGGACGATTGAAAACTAAAACTACCCGCATCGCCAATGGAGCCTAGTTTTTTGCCTTTGTATTCGGCTCCATGCGCATGAGCGGCATCTTCAATTACACGTAGA
>JANXVQ010000281.1 GCA_025351545.1 Spirosoma sp. | reverse complement strand
GGTTGCGATCGCCACTGGTCGATCAATACGAAAGAATTTATCGGCGACGGTAACGGCAACCTGAAAGCCATGCGTATCGTTGACCTGACCTGGAAAAACGAAAACGGCCGAATGCAGATGGTCGAGTTACCCGGTTCGGAACGAGACATTCCCTGCGAACTAGCCTTGCTGGCCGCTGGATTTCTGCACCCGCAACACAATGGCTTGCTGGACGATCTTGGACTCGAATACGACGAACGTGGCAATGTAAAAGCCACCAACTACCAGACAACGACCAACCCGAACGTATTTTCGGCGGGTGATATGCGCCGGGGTCAATCGCTTGTGGTGTGGGCCATCTCGGAAGGACGGGAAGCCGCCCGCGCTGCAGATTGCTACCTCATGGGCGAAAGCACACTCGAAGCAAAAGCCGTTTCGATGATTGCTGTAGACTAAAAAATATATCAGACACAGAAAAGCCGCTCCGATATTCGGAGCGGCTTTTCTGTGTCTGATTACAACGTCACCGACTCTTCCTTCTCATCGAAAAACAGATAATTCAATAAGTCGCAGTAAGGTTTGATGATGCGGCTGCCGCGCACAATTTCATCGGCAAAGTTGAGTTTGAGAACCTCTTTATCTGTGTAACGGTGCATAAAAAATAATTCTTTTCGGCGTAGCAAGTCAATTTCAGGATGATCGGCGGGGTAGCCTTTAGGGGTTGTTTTCATTACTTCACCCGCTGCCTCCGGGAAATAGGCCTTGAATTCGTCAGCTTCGATGATGTTCTTTAATTCTCCGACATTGTAGTCTACTTCCTGCCGGAATTTGGCGAGATTAGCGGGTATCGGTTGCCACATCCCGGCGCCCAAAAACGATTGGTTGCCGGGCTGAATATGAACGTAATAGTCAATCCGGCCTGAATGCCGACCGCCGGGACCAATGGCAAATGCCAGATTGGATTTGTAAGGCGCCTTGTCTTTTGAAAAGCGAATGTCGCGGTTGATCCGGAATATGCAGTCTTTTACGGCCGTATTAGCCAGTGGTTCGAAGGGACTCAAGCCCGCCAATACCCGCTCGATTACGCCACAAAGTTCAGCTTTGGCAGCATCATACCGGGGTCGATTCGCATGAAACCAGTCACGATTATTATTTTGAACAAGGTCGCGCATAAACGCCAACGTTGGGGCCGTAAAGGCCGCTTTTGAGGCAGATTTTGTTATCATAACTAATCAAAGATAAGCAATCAGGGCCTACGTTGATTAGCCGATAGGTCAGTTTATCCCGAAAAGTTGTCGCTTAAATTGACGGGGACACATATGCTCAACAGACCGAAAAGCACTGCTGAAATGCGTCAGACTGTTGAAGCCTGATTCGTAGCAGGCATCCGTGATACTTTTAGTGGGATTACTCAAAACTACTTTGGCGAGACGAATACGTTCGGTCAAAATAAACTGCACCGGCGACATGCCCAGTTCGCTTTTGAAGAGTCGAAAAAAGTGCGATTTCGACAGGCAGGCCTTATCACAAAGTTCCTCGACGGATAGACCACGTGTCAGATTTTCACGAATATAAGCCACGACATACGCCAGCCGATTGGTGTTAATATGCTGATTCGTATGATGCAGAAGTCCGTTTCGTACCTGCGTTTGCGAAAGCCGAACAATCAGCTCGCGGAGCGTATTTTTGATAAAATACGGCTTAAACGGATTATTTTCCCGGAATAGCCGAATGAGTTTATCGGTTAGCGAACTGATTTCCGGGTCGTTTTGCAGCAAATAATTTTCGGTATTTAACTGCCATTGATCCACGGTTTCTACACGGGGAACCTGTTCATTGAGTTCCGCAATTGTTTCGCGAATAAACTCATCCGATATGGTCAGGGCGAGGCAGCGGGTCGGTTCGTTGGTGGTAGCATCGGGAAAATCAATCTGCATCAACCGATCTGAGGGCAGTAATAAGGATTCTCCCGGCTGATAATTAAACGGCTCCATTTCCCGAAGGTGCATCACCTTTCGGCCACTCAGCATACTCGTCATGACGGGCGCATTGAACCGCAACTGAATTAAATTGGCTTGCTGAAACGTCTCATATAGATGCAATTC
>JANXVQ010000256.1 GCA_025351545.1 Spirosoma sp. | reverse complement strand
GTCAGTATGAGCAAGCTGATTCTGAGGAGCAGTCGGCGGAGTCGGGTGTTGATGTTTCATGAGAAAGGAGTAAAAATGACAATCAACTCGTTCATCGGAAGTCAATTGTGGGTAACGTATCTGTTGTAACACTGAATGGTCGTAAAGGGAGTGATCGGCATAAATTATGCAAGGCTACGCCTGAATTTTGCAAGCCTTCCGGCCATTAGTAACTGTATTTTTGCCTGTTATCAAGTCGACCGGTTTCTGATCAACAAGGTCTCACACGGGTGACAAAGAATGTTGGGTTTGTTATGGACAGCACAATGGCTCCAGAAATAGAAGCGATAGACAACGACACTACATTACGGGTTCGGGGCATGGTTTGTGCCCGGTGCATCGACGTTGTACGCGCCGAATTGACTCAGTTAGGTTTTGGTGTAATCGACACGCGATTAGGGCTGGTTCACCTGCAAGGCCCTGTGCTGGCGGGTGACTTGAAGCGAATTGAACAGGCGTTGGCCAAACAGGGCTTCGGCTTGATTCAGGATCAACGGATAGCGATTCCTCAGCGGGTTAAGTCAATCATTGACGCTATTTTTAAAAGGGATGATTTAAGCGAATCGAAAGCCCGGCTGTCCGTTCAGCTTCAGGATACGTTAGGTCTTGATTATGATACGATCAGCGGTCAGTTTGCCAAAGCCGAGGGTATCACGCTCGAAAAGTATATCATCAACCGGCGCATCGACAAAGTAAAAGAGCGACTGGTCTATTCCGATGATACGCTGACGGACATTGCCTACCGCACTGGCTACAGCAGTGTGCAGCACCTATCGAATCAGTTTCGGCAACAAACGGGCCTGACCCCCACGTATTTTCGACAGGTCCGCCAGCAAAAGAAAGACATCCAGCTTCATACGGCCCAATCAGTGCTATGATCGGGATCGCATCGACAATGACCAGACCCAAATTGGCTATAATCTCACAAGAAGGCAGGGGAATTCTGTAAGTACATGGCGGGGCCGTAAGCCGACCTTTGTGGTATCAATAGAACTGATCATGACATCCGATACTACAACTCAGGCGGCAGACTCTTTGGTTGGCATTAAACCCGGCGCGAAACTAACCCGCCAATCCTTTCCGGTGCTGGAGATGACCTGCGCGGCTTGTGCCATCAGCATCGAGTCGATGTTGAATAATACACCCGGCGTTGCTAAAGCCACCGTAAACTACGCCAACCAGTCGGCTACTGTTGAGTACGACCCCAAAGCCATTACCCCGGCCGGGATGCAGCAGGCCCTGCAATCGGTTGGCTACGACCTAGTGGTCGATTTAGAGGACCCGCAAGCCGTACAACAGGAAGCCCAACAGCGACACTATGAATCACTGAAAAAACGGACACTTTGGGCCGGTATCCTTTCCGTTCCGGTGGTGGTATTGGGTATGTTCTTTATGGACCGGGACGCCGGACCGCTTCCCTACGTTAATTGGATTATGATGGCCCTGTCGGCCCCGGTGGTCTTCTGGCTGGGCCGGTCTTACTTTGTCAACGCCTGGAAGCAGGCCCGCCACGGCAAAACCAATATGGATACGCTGGTAGCCCTCTCCACGGGAATCGCCTTTCTCTTCAGTGCATTCAATACGCTCAATCCGGAATTCTGGCACCGACAGGGTATGAGTATGCATTCACACGTTTATTTTGAATCGGCTGCGGTCGTGATTGCCTTTATCTCGCTGGGCAAGCTGCTGGAAGAACGGGCTAAATCAAATACCTCATCTGCTCTTAAGAAGTTGGTTGGCCTCCAGCCCAAAACGGTGCGTATCATCGAGAACGGGCAGGAGCGTGAGTTACCCATCGCCAGCGTACAAGTTGGTCAAATCATCCTGGTACGGCCTGGGGAGAAAATACCGGTGGATGGCGAAATAGAGTCAGGGGAATCCTTCGTGGATGAAAGTATGATCTCGGGCGAAGCTATTCCGGTTACGAAACAGGCAGGTGCTACCGTATTCGCCGGTACCATCAATCAGAAAGGGGCTTTTCGGTTTACAGCGCAGAAAGTGGGCGGCAATACAATCCTGGCCCAGATTATTCACTTAGTACGGGAGGCACAGGGCAGCAAAGCACCTGTACAGAAATTGGTGGATAAAATTGCGGGTATATTCGTCCCGGTGGTGCTCGGCATCGCTCTATTAACGTTCGGAGTCTGGATAGTTTTTGGTGGGGATAGTGCGTTTACCCACGCTCTGCTAACCTCGGTAACGGTGCTGGTCATTGCTTGCCCCTGCGCCCTTGGACTGGCCACCCCTACGGCAATTATGGTTGGCGTGGGCAAAGGAGCCGATAATAATATCCTGATTAAAGATGCCGAAAGTCTGGAACTGGGACATAAAGTCAACGCCCTGGTTCTCGATAAAACGGGTACTATTACAGCAGGGAAACCAATCGTCACCAACCTGAACTGGCGGGTTGCTGAGTCAGAAATACCAATGCTGGTCCCCGTGTTGTATGCGCTCGAATCTCAATCGGAACACCCCCTGGCCGATGCAGTCATTAATTATTTGAAAACAACTGGCGTGACCGGAAGCCAATTAGACCGTTTTGAGAGCCTGACGGGGCGGGGCGTTTCGGGTAGCATAGGTGTCACGTTATACCTGGCTGGAAACGACCGATTGCTGGCCGAACGGGGCATTGCTGTTGAGCCGTCCCTACAGACGCTGGCGGTCGACTGGCAGCAGAACGCCCAAACGGTGGTGTATTTTGCGGATGAGTCGCGCGTACTAGCCGTGTTAGCCATAGCCGACCCGGTGAAAGAAACCTCGCGCGAAGCCATTCACACCCTCAGAAAGCAGGGTATTGCGGTTTATATGCTGACGGGCGACAATGAGCAAACGGCCAAGGCGGTAGCCTCGGCGGTAGGTATTACTGAATACCAAGCGGGAACATTGCCGACCGATAAAGCCGATTTCGTAAAGCAATTGCAGGCGCAGGGGAAGGTTGTGGCGATGGTAGGCGATGGCATCAACGACTCACTGGCACTGGCGCAGGCCGACGTGAGCATTGCAATAGGACGAGGGTCGGATATTGCGATGGATGTGGCCAAAATGACGCTCATCACTTCGGATCTGAACAGCATTCCAAAGGCGTTGCAACTGTCAAAAAAGACGGTGCAGACCATTCGGCAGAACCTGTTTTGGGCCTTTATCTATAACCTCATCGGCATTCCCATTGCGGCCGGGCTGCTGTATCCGATCAATGGCTTCCTGCTGAATCCAATGATTGCCGGGGCGGCAATGGCACTCAGCTCCGTTTCAGTAGTGACCAATAGTTTACGACTACGGGCAGTTAAGTTGTGATTATCCAGTCATCAATGGCTTGCACCAATCAACGGGGAGCAAGCCATTGATACTCTTTTTTTAAAACCACACGTCATTGCAAGCCAACTCGTGGTAAGGGACCACCTTTTCTTTCAGCCAATCACTCGACAAGTAAGCGTAGACTAATTTATCCAGAACAATTCCGTCTTTTACGGCACTCCAGCGTAACACACCTTCCTTTTGATAACCTACTTTCTCAAGCACTTTGATCGAGGCTTTGTTCCGGGCGAAAGGCATTGCATACAACCGAATCAGATTTAATTCCCGGATCGCATAATTGGTAATCGCCTGTAGAGCGGCAGTAATGATGCCTCGCCCCCAATAGGTTTCGCCCAGCCAGTACCATACCTCGGCGGTGTGCCGTTCGATATCGCTACCAATTCGTAAACCAATATTCCCAACAGCCTCCCCAGCCACGTCAATAGCAAAATTGGTTTCAATCGCCGGATCTACGACAAACTGAACCCACCGCTCGGCATCATCGGCTGTGTACGGGTGAGGAAATCGGTCGCGAAGATTGGCCCAAATTGCTTTGTTGTTGGCGTGCAGATGCAAATTCTTCTCATCGCCAAATCGCCAAGATCGTATACAGCACGGGCCACAATCAATTGTCATAGTCTGGTTAGGGATAGGCTTTGGGGGGCTGGTTTAGCCAGGTCAAATATCACTGATTTTCGCCCTGGAAATTTTATCAAGATTTCCTTGGACGACTGTAATATTTTTGGGTATTTCTGCTTAGACCGATTCTGTACAATCAGCCCGATTAATTGTATTAGCGAGACTGGAAACTCAAAAGCCATGGGTTCGACCGGGTCTATAATAACTATGTAGATGACGGGTTCCGTTCCGCGTCTTTGCGGATTTGAATGAGGGCAAAGCACCCTCAATAGAATATAACACCTATCGCACTGCCGTAGTGAATTGGGCTGCAATCTTTAACCGGTTGAAAGTAAACAAGACCCACTCAAGCTTTTGCTGTTGAATGAGTCTTGCTTTTCATACCCGGCATTACAACGATTACCCTTTCAAACTGACTTCGAGGTTTTTCAATTCGGCTATTTCTTTAGTTTGCTGCTTGATGATGCTATTGGCTATCGTTTTCATGGTTGTTGTCTTCCCTTTCTTCAGGAATGCTTCAGACATGTCGATGGCCTGTTGATGATGCTGGATCATCATGCTGGCAAAATCGTGATCGGTCTTACCGGTCATCGAAGGCTTACCTTTATCCATCATATTCATAGACCCCTGCCCCATTTTAGATGAGGTCGCCATTGGTTTATGATTATTGATGAATTGGTCAAATTCTTTTATCTCCCGTTGATTACCCGCCTTAATGGTAGTAGCAAGAGCCTTCGTCCTAGCATCACTACCCTGCTTGATTTCCAGATCGGCCATTTCGACGGCACCTTGGTGGTGTACTTTCATCATCATTGCAAAGTCGTGGTCCGGGTCGCCGGTCATTTTCATGCTCATCATCTGGTTCATACCTGACTGCATGGATTTCATCATGGTGTTACTGGCATTTTGGGCCAGTGTAGGCTGAGCAAGCAGTAAGGATGCACTTAGCCCGGCTGCTACAAAAAGGGTTGCTTTCATTCGGTTTTGCTGATTAGAAATACACGATTATTTCGCTCTGGTTTAGCCGCTTAGTACGGCTTGTTGGTTATGAGCCAATCCTGAAACTGACTGATCTCGGTCTTTTGCTCGTCGATGATCTTTTGAGCCATCTGCCTCATGGTATCGACCGTACCGTATTTCAGTTCGTCCTGTGCCATATCGAGGGCACTTTGATGGTGGTCGATCATCAGCGCAGTGAAGTCTACATCGGATCGGCCCGTCAGGATACGGGTATCCTGCGCCTTCATCATTTTATCCATATCCTGCATAGCCATCATGTCGAAGGATTGTCCGACCGCTGATGCCGTTGGCTTGTGGACACTCAGGAACTGGGCAAATTGAGCTTTTTCAGCAGTCTGGGAGGTAATAATGTTTTGCGCCATTGTTTTCATGGTCTGATCGCTGCCGCCCTTAAGTTCCTGATTGGCCATATCAATGGCTCCCTGGTGGTGCATCTGCATCATCATCGCAAAGTCATGATCAGCATCTCCCGTCATTTTCATGGCGTTCATTTTGGTCATGTTAGCGTGCATGATTTGCTGGTACACATTGGCGTCGTGTGCCTGCGGAGTAATACCGTCATTGTTTTTAGTACAGGCGGTCATAACTCCCACTATCTGAAGTGCGAAGCCCACTTTCATTAATACGTTATATTTCATTTCGTTGAGTAATAGAATTGTACCCTTCTATAACGGTGGTCACCCAACGGAGTTTTTACAAGATTACCCATGTAGAGTTATAGAATTTACGGGTCGTTTTTGGGTGTCGACACTTGAATCAGTAACGGTTGCTTGTTTATCTGCCCTGGATAGATCAATTTGGTCACCTGTTTTATCGCTTTACTTTGTGCCATGCTCACTGATTCCTTCGCCCGCCTGATCGACGATTACAAACAAAACCCAAACCTGATTTATCAAAGCTGATTTTTGCAAAACGAAGACCGGCTAAAAGCCTTCCGCTCCATCCGACGGGGTGTACTTCAGGTCGTCACCGATATAAAAGACGGTTCCTTTCCCAATGATTTTAAGGGCAGTTCGCTCGAATTTGTTCTGTCCTGCATTACCGAACAAAAGCAAGTTTTCGAGGGCGCGTCTCACCCGTTCTACTGGAACCCCAAGCTGCGTATCCCGGACATTTATGAGAATCAGGACCACAAGCGGTATTTCGGTCAGTTTCTGGAATGTTGCCTGAAGGCGACCAAACCCGAAGCCATCGTTAGTGAGATCAATAAACTCGACGCGCACAGAATTAAGGGGCTGGGGCCGGCCGTGGCCAGCATTGTTTACTTTCTGCATCCAACCTGGGTACCTCCTTTTAATACGGCCATCATCAACGGGTATAATCGACTGTTCAACGAACGCCGTAAGCTTGGCTCCTGGTCGGAGTACTTGGCGATTCGGGAGAAAATGTTGCTGATCAATAACGAATATCGGTCTCTGCTATCCAATGATCTTGGGGCATTGGCGGGCCTTCTGTTTGAGGTAGGTGCAGGTAACTTATTAGTGCCGGGTCTTGCCGAACAACCGGCCGTTGATCGGGATAAACTTCAGAAACAGATTGAAAAACGTCACAAGGGTGCAGTCGATGAGCAGCAGGAAGAACACACGCATAGTGAGATGCAATATCACCTGTTGACTATTGGCCGGGCCTTGGGGTATGATGTAGTTGCTGCCCGGAACGACATGTCCCGGCATTATAATGGTCATTCTTTTTCATTCCTGAGTTTACCCAGTCTCCCTCCCCTACCTGTATCCTCCGAAACGAGTCAAACGATCAGCCTAATTGATATTGTCTGGTTAGAAAAAGGTACCGGTCGCATCATCTGCGCGTTTGAGGTTGAAAAAAGCACGTCCATTTATTCTGGCATACTACGATTGACGGATTTAGTCTGCTCATTACCCGACCATACCACTGCGTTGTACTTAGTAGTTCCTGATAGTCGTCGGAAAGAGGTAGAAATTCAACTCACCCGTCCATCAATCAGGCAGACAAATACACCGATTCGCTACATGCTTATGTCGGAGCTTCGTACACACTGTGATGCCCTATGTAAATTCGGCGATAGCCACCGGGTGCTGGAGAAGATTGCCCGCTCTGTGTGAAATAGAAAATCGGGTGATTTTCTCGGCACAGTAAACCGCACCAAAAAGCCGCGCCCTGACTCATCAGGCGCGGCTTTTTGCGCGGGTGATTATTTCAGTTCACCTTGCCGTCAGTTCTCGGTCGTAGAGTTAGCAATGGAGTACTCTGTCAAAACACTAAAACACCAACTCAGGCTAACTCCATCATTATTGAATCATTAAACCGACATTATTGATGTAATTCGTTTTACTGATCCGACGTTAGAGAATGGTTAAGCTTCTCTGTAAGTTCGGGATGATCCAGAGCAAAGAAGGTTAACTCAAGATCAAGGCATCGTAATGCCTGCTGAAGGATTATTTTCTGGTCATCAGTTGGTACGAAGTTATGTGTTGATAAATCATAGGACAATTGGGTTAAACCTGGTATTGAAAATGAGTAGGTCGATTCGGTAGTTAACATACTTTTCATGGGCCATTTCAACAAATCCGTCAATGTTTACAAGCGGAGCATGGCAAAACTCATAGCAAGTATATAAACAAATAAATTTATTAAACGGCAACAATGCCCACTGAGGTCTATTTCAGGACAAACAGTACCATTTTGAGGACGAAACTTGAACAGCACAAGCGAAGGCTAACAGGGCGTTACGTTGACGGAACAAATACTCTACTTAATTAGTATATTTGTATAGAATCGTCACTAATTACTGATGAAGTCAGCGGTTATCATTGGGAATGAACCGGCTCTTTTGTATCAACAGGGCTCTCTTTCCCTGTTCGTCTCCGCCCAGGCAGACCCAAATGCTATTAGTCTGCTCAAGCGCACAACGTATGGAACTGAAGGCATCCGATACCGTCAAACGGGGCAGGAGGTTAAAATCTATCAGCTACATAATCCCTACTTCTTTCATCTCTATAGTGATCAGAGCCTGGTCGGATTTTATTGCCTTGACCAACGTGAAGTTGGTTTCCCAGACGCATCATTAACAGGCTACTATGGTCGTTATCTGGCGGTTCGGGACGATTATCAGGGTAAAGGATTTGGACAATTGTTGAAATCAATGGCGGTTCGCTACTTAAACAAAATTGACCCCCTACCCCATTTGTTTTACTCCTTCATCGAAGCGAAAAACACCCGCTCAATGAAGG
>JANXVQ010000242.1 GCA_025351545.1 Spirosoma sp. | reverse complement strand
AAAGCCTGACTAAGGTATTTCTTCACCTCGGAAACTTGCCGCTGACGATCTATATTCAAGTGTTCATCGGCAAATGTTTGAATACTGTTTATGTACTCGCTTCCTCGCTGAACAAACTTTGGTATAACTTCAGAAAAACTGCTGATCTGTACCGAAATACTCCAAAATAAGCCCGTTATCACTCCCAGTGCCAATAGCAGGCATACTATAACAGCCAATATTCTCGGCACTCGCCAATTTTCGAGCCGTTGGACCAGTGGAAATAGTAAAACGGAAAACAGAATGGCAAAAACCAACGGAATCAATAATCCCTGTAATGTATGCAGCCCATATACAACAATGACTAAGGACAACAGTACACAAACAAGTTTAGCATAAGAAGGGAGTTTTATCTCCCGCGTGCGAATATTCATGGTGCAAGTAAAGACAACTGCGGCTTTTAGTCGTTATTTTCTTTTATGTTTGGGCCAATTCTTTTTGTAAGCAACGTGTTAGGTCAAGCTTTGTTCAGGGCGATTATGTTTCTTAATAGTGAATTAATAAACTCATTTTCAGTCAACAACAGACCCAGGACGGCACAGCTGAACTGTTAAGTTATTGTTAAGTCTGCATTCCGGGTTCGTAACGTTGTGGATAAGCCGTGTAACTTCGTACTGTCAATGACCTGGCAACTTACCAATAAGGTAAAACTTTCTCACCAACCTCCCTCCGTATGAGTGCTGCCAAAGCCGCTCAACCCTTACACCGCGTTCTAGTCGTAGATGATGACGCCGATATAGTAGAGATGCTTGAATATAATCTCGTTAAAGAGGGATATGATGTCCGTACGGCAACCGATGGCCGGAAAGCCGTCGAGATAGCCAGGACGTACCTGCCCGAATTAGTTTTGCTCGACATTATGATGCCTTATATGGATGGTATTGAGGCTGGTCGGCAACTAAGAGATATCCCTGAATTGCGCCAGATGTACATTCTTTACCTAACAGCCCGATCAGAAGAATATTCTGAAGTGGCTGCTTTTGACGTTGGCGCCGACGATTACATTACAAAACCGATTAAGCCTCGCGCTTTGATGAGCCGTATTAACGCCTTTTTTCGACGCGAAGCCCAGAAATCTGATCCCGGTGAGCAAATTAACATTGCCGATTTACTCATTAACCGAAAAAATTACTCGGTTACCCAGAACGATAAATCAGTGATTTTGCCCAAGAAAGAATTTGAATTACTGTTTTTTCTGGCACAGCATCCTAACAAAGTATGCAGCCGGGAAGAATTATTGCAGAAAATCTGGGGTGCCGACATCTACGTGCTCGAACGAACAGTGGACGTACACATCCGTAAACTCCGCGAAAAAATTGGCGAGACCCATATCCGCACGCTTAAGGGCGTAGGATACATGTTTACTGACCAAAATGAATTAGCGAATTAGTGAAAGAGCGAAATTTGGCGATACCCATTTTAGTTTTTTCACCGCACCGACGGCCCGGTATTTCGCCTTTTCTACCTTTGCCAAATGTCCCTGAGTCCCCGTCTTATTGCGCTTTTACTGGCTTGCCTGATTTCGGCCCTGACACTGGCATTTCTAACGTTTGTAGAGGGCGTTACGAGTACCATGCTGTTTGTGGTCGGCATTTCATCGTTCGTAATTTCTTTTTTCCTGGTTTTCTACGCCATCGAACTTCTCGTATTTCGTGAGGTGACAAAGATGTATAAAACCATTCATAAACTGAAGATCCGCGACTTTAATATCTCCCGAAAATCAATCATTAAAAACACCAATCCGTTTAAGAAACTGAATGACGAGATTTTTGTCTATGTCGCCCGGAAGCAGAAGGAGATTGACGAATTGAAGCGGTTGGAGATATTTCGGCGGGAGTTTCTGGCCGATGTATCTCACGAGTTGAAAACGCCCATCTTTGCCGCCCAGGGTTTCATTCATACCCTTATCGACGGTGCTGTTGACGACGAAAGAGTGCGTGATAAGTTTCTGTCTAAAGCGGCTAAAAGCCTTGACGGCCTCGATGCGCTGGTAAAAGATTTGGTAGCGCTCTCTCAACTAGAAACGGGAGAAGTAAAAATGAATTTTGAGCGGGTCGATTTGGCTCATGTTACGCAGGAAGTTTTTGAGCAGCTAGAGAAAATCGCACATGGTAAGCAGACGTCGCTCCAGGTGAAAAGTTCACTACCAGGCCCCGTCTGGGTAAAGGCCGACTCACAGCGGATTATACAGGTGATGACCAATTTAATTGAAAATGCAGTAAAATACGGTAACGAAAACGGTCGAGTACTGGTCAGCTTAGACGACGACAAGAAATTCATAATCATATCCATCCGCGATGATGGGCCGGGGATTCCGCCTGAGCACCTGAGCCGAATTTTTGAGCGCTTCTACCGGGTCGAAAAAAGCCGATCCAAAGACCGGGGTGGTACGGGTCTGGGACTAGCTATTGTAAAGCACATTCTGAACGCTCACAAGACCAAAATTTCGGTGATGAGTAAAGTAGAGAAGGGCACGACATTCCGATTCAAGCTGGAACGGATGGAATAATCTGTTTACCGGGTTTTAACCAACCCGGTGGTGAAACTTAAATAAGTCGTTTCAATACAAAACTCGTTATAATTATCTGACCGTTTCGCCGAACTAGCATGGAGACTTCTTTGCCTTCTCCTTTTTGAAATACCTTATATATATCACTAACCGTTAGATCACTAGCTGAGTTACTATTGACAAATAGTACTTCATCGCCTTCCTTTAATCCTGCCATATCGGCCGGGGAGCCGTCAACGACTTTTTC
Organism: Spirosoma sp.; assembly: GCA_025351545.1. Classification (GTDB taxonomy): domain Bacteria; phylum Bacteroidota; class Bacteroidia; order Cytophagales; family Spirosomataceae; genus Spirosoma. Next base: position 1,808 of record JANXVQ010000242.1, on the reverse strand, counting down.
CACATAATAATTACGAAATTGGTTGCCTTTGGCGCGCAGTTCCATGCCACTCATGTCATGCTCGAAACTTTCTCGCATAAGCCGCTTTATTGGCTTCATAACAATGTAGCGTTCCGGGTAATTAAACGTAACGTTAAAACGACGTAACAGCTCACAACCGACATTTCCCTGCCGCTCGGGCATATCTACGAGCTTCATACCAAAGGCCGTACTGTCGGGAAACGACGCCAGAATGTTATCTAACTCATAACGCCCAAAGCGAATTTTCCGGATTCGACCCATGCAGCCATTAACTACGCCGTTCAGACCACGACCCAGTTGCGCCCGAATGCTTTTTGCGGGCATTGGCATCAGAGCTGTACTCCGCGAGCGGTCGAGCAAAAGGGCGTGTCCCGCACCTGTGTCCAACACGACCCGCAAAGGCAGGTTCTTATCGCCATCAAATACAGAAAGAGCATCTGTATACGCTTTTGTATCCTGAATGGTTATAGGATATCGGTCACCCTTCCGCTTCTTATAGGTATATTTATCGGGTTTCATTAGCGTTATCTCACGCCGTTGGAAGTCAATATTCACGACGAAGTTGGCAAAGATTTCATAGCCAAAGATGCCATGCACGGGCGTGCCAACATATTCCGACAGTTTCAGGACATCTTCGTCCAGAATGACCAGATTATGGTGTGATGCCCGCAGGCCGCCCATAATCAGGGTATTATCAATGGCAATAGAAGCCGTCAGACTACCGCCTTCTCCGGCTCCGCTGATTTTAACTTTACGGCTCAGCGTTAGCGGTCTTTTCTTAAACGCACTGGGATCGGTAATAATAGTATTGCTGACGCCCGTATCCAGAATAAACTGGAGCGTATCAGATTCATTGATGCGTACCGGAACTATAATCAGGTTAGAATGAAGCTGAAATGGAATACGTGTCCAGGATTGGTTACCGGCAATAAAGAATCCGTAACGATCTTTATCAGGTGTACGCTGATGATCCTCTCCCTGCGAAACCGCACAGGTGCTTAATAGCCCGATTACCAATACCAGCGTTTTCATATAATTGTAGTTGTCTTACATTAAAATTAGGCATTTTTTTATTCAAATAACACAACAATTTATTGATTGGTTTACGGTGACCATCAATGGTTTTGCAAGCACATGATAGGCTGAACAAATTTTAGTGCTACGCTGGCGACGTGTTCAGTTTAAATGTTTTAATTTCGCCCTTTCTTGACAAAGAAACTATATGTTTCTGACGATTTAAAAACTCGTTTTTACCTCATTATTAATTGATTATGCGTAAGAAAATTGTTGCCGGTAACTGGAAAATGAACAAGACAGCCGAAGAAGCAAACGCTTTGCTGGCTGAGGTAATCAATATGGTAAAAGCTGAGGTAACGGGCGATGTTGAGGTGGTACTATGCCCACCCGCTCTCTATCTGGCTACGGCGCGGCAGTATATTACAGCTGGTGGTAAGGTTTCGCTGGGTGCGCAGAACTGCCACGAAAAAGCATCGGGCGCTTACACAGGCGAAATTTCGGCACCTATGCTCCAGTCCATTGGTGTTGAGTACGTAATTCTGGGTCATAGTGAACGACGTCAGTATTTTGAGGAAACCAATGCTCAACTAGCTGAGAAGGTGAATATTGCCCTCGAAAATGGATTGAAGCCTATTTTCTGCTGCGGTGAATCCCGTGACTTGCGCGAGAACGGTGACTACATCGGCTATGTGAAAGATCAACTTACAGAAGGCTTGTTTCACCTGGCTGCTGAGTCGTTTGCCAACGTCGTCATTGCTTACGAACCCATC
>JANXVQ010000215.1 GCA_025351545.1 Spirosoma sp. | reverse complement strand
CAAAGCCAGTTGATCGGTGCTATGGCCGAGTCAGGTATCATAAAATAACCCGCAATGGCCATACCCGCCAACACATCGGCAACAGCGGTAACGAGATTGGCCGGACGAGTAAGGGACAAAAGTGCTTTCAGTTTACTCATATTGTGGTGTCGGTTCTTTAGAAGTTGATTGAATTAATTTCTTCGGTCTAAAATGGCGGCTTTTGGGTTATGACAGCGTTATTTTTTTCAGCCGTAGCTTGGCTACGTCCTCAAAAAGTGCCTCGTCCTAGACCAAAATCCACTCATTGTAGCCACGAATCAATAACTCAAACAGCTTCTTAAACCCGACGCGTGAACTACGTAAAGTGTCAGTTATAAGAAACCGACACCACTTTATTATTTGATAATTGTTGATTCTTTATCTACTCTCGGTGCCTGGCCGCCCCGCAAAACCGAGCTACCGTTAAACCGTTGGCTCTGGTCAATACCCAACGGTTGCGTGAGGTCTTCAAGACTCAGTTGGCCACTTTGTGCAAAGGCGGTTACGGCATTGGTAAAGGTTACGAGTTTGATAGCCTCATCAGAAATACCACGTTGTTTCATCAGGGCAGCCGTTTTGGGAACGGCCAGTGGATCACTGATGCCCCAGTCGGCGGCAGAATTGATCATGATGCGCTCCGGCCCGTATTGTTTCACAATATCAACCATTCGTTCATTGCCCATTTTTGTAAATGGATAAATGGTAAAACCGGCCCAAAAACCCCGGTCCAACACTTCACGCACCGTTTCTTCATTGTTATGATCGACGATAACCATACCCGGCGCCAGACCATGTTCGAGCGCAATATCCATGCTTCGACTGGTGCCTTGTTTTTTGTCGCGGTGGGGCGTGTGAATTTGCACCGGCAGACCAGCTTCTTTGGCTAAATCCAGTTGTGCCCGGTAATATTTGTCTTCGGCGGGCGTCTGGTCATCGAATCCAATTTCGCCTATGCCCACAACACCTTCTTTATAGATGAATAAAGGCAGGATTTCCATAACCTGCTCGGCCAACTCTTCCTGATTCGCTTCTTTTGAATTTAATCCGATGGTGCAGTAATGTCGAATGCCAAACTGCGACGCCCGAAATCGCTCCCATCCTACCAGACTGGCAAAATAATCCCGGAACGAATCCACACCCGAACGGGGCTGTCCTAACCAGAAAGCCGGTTCAATTAAGGCCACTACGCCCGCATCGGCCATAGCCTGATAGTCGTCGGTAGTGCGTGATGTCATGTGGACGTGCATATCGAAAAACGACATACCCCGAATTGACTCCATAAAATCCATAGTTTCCCTACATTAAAGGCGTTACAAAAGCGCCAACTGGGCTGCAAAGTTCCGCAAAAATATGTCTCCTTTCCGCACGAATTTTAGTAACATTTTAATTCTATTGACAACCTTCCCAGTAGTCTATTCGTTTTATAGATAGTAACACAACAAATAGAACCATGAAAATGCATCAACAAGTTAAGCCGGGGAAGTGGAGTCTATGGGCGGCTTTGCTGCTACTCGTGGGTGGGGGACTAACGGCCTGCCGCGAAAATGCAATCAATGATCTGAGCCCAGCCGACAGTCCGGTCTATATTACCAATTATGACCGGACTGTCAACTTCAGTCAGTATAAAACGTTTAGCCTCCCCGATTCGGTGGTGATCGAGTCGAACGACAGCTATGCGATGGCTCAAACCGATATTTCGAGTCGGTTCGTAACAAACATAGCCAATGGGCTGACAGCTAAAGGATTCCGGCGGGTTACTAAAGGAGACAGCGCCGATTTGGGCGTGGCAGTTATCCGGGTCAATAACCAATATACGGGTATTGCCTCAAATCCTTATTCGTATTATTCAAGCTACTGGGGCGGTGGCTTGGGCGGGTATGGCGGCTATGGGTATTCACCTTATTACCCTAGCTATTACACGTATCAGGTGACTGACCAATACTGGGAAGTTCAGATTGTTGATCTAAAAAACCGCCCGATAACTACGGGTACACAGCCACAATTGAATGTTATTTATGATGCAACAATTCGCGGCACCGACATCACAGATCAGCAAGCAGTTGACACAGCCGTAACCGCCATTTTTAACCAATCGCCTTACCTAAAGGCAACTGAATAAAAGTAACTATGAAACCGATAATAG
>JANXVQ010000193.1 GCA_025351545.1 Spirosoma sp. | reverse complement strand
AGGAGCAAGATTTTCAATCTTGCTCCTGCTGCTTTTTATTGGCAAAGCCTATTTTATTTAAAACAGGCGATATGCCAGTGTAATCTGCCACGACTTCATGCGTTGGCTAAATTTGCCGGTGCTGTCTTTAATTTGAGCTATATCGGAGATATTTCCTTCATAACGAACATCGAGACCAAACGAGCCAAGATCTAAGCCGCCACCCACCTGATAGCCATAATAAGCCTTTGCCCAGGCATCATTGAGGGAACCGCTGGTATATTGGCTCAGAGCCTGGCCCAACTTCTGGTTATCGTCAACTCTAAACGAAACAACCGGTCCCGCCATTACCCGAATCGGCCCACCTTTGATACCCAACAAAATAGGGACATCGAAACTGGTTGTCGTCAGGGTAACCACCTCTGTCTGCCCATTACGATTTACACTAAATTGAGCGGCTCGGGTTGAATAAAGTAATTCAGGCTGGATAAACAAGTTCTTGCCGAAGCGGGTGTAAATGCCGAATGACGTACCGATTTTACTATTAAAACTATCACTCAGACTATTGCGGAAGGTCTGTCCGTCAACACTCACCGTTGGCGAGCCATTAGGGTTACTTCCTGTCGAGACAAAATCACCAAAACTAAGTTTTGAGAGATTAACACCCCCTTTAATGCCTATTTGAAAACCTCCCTGTGCAAATGACAGAGCAGGCATAATAAGTAGCGATGTAAAAAGCAGGATTTTTTTCATAGATGGTTGTACCTGGAATGTGTTGGTTGTTAAACGTAAATTGAGCGGCTACGGTACTAAAATCAACTTATTTCGAGCAAACGGCGTTCCTTGGTAGCCGATGGTTGACCAATAATGTTCTGTTTCGGAACTTTGATAGATTACCATTTTATTGGTTTAATGGCTTCAAAATTATTTATTAACACCTGGTTACATTGCCCAACAACTATATAATGGCCAAGTTAAAAACTACCTTTTTTTGCCAAAGTTGCGGTCACCAGTCTTCCAAGTGGATGGGGCGCTGCCCCTCGTGCGGAGAGTGGAATACAATTGTAGAGGAAGTTGTTCAGAAGGACGAACCAGAAAAAGGTGGCTGGCGTAGTCCATCGGCGGGGCCGGGAGGGCTAAAAGTCGCGGCTAAGCCCAAGGCTCTCCATGCCATAAATTATGAAGAACAGACCCGACTTTACACCACCGATGGCGAATTGAATCGGGTACTTGGCGGTGGTATTGTTGCCGGGTCACTGGTCTTGATTGGTGGCGAGCCGGGCATCGGCAAATCCACACTATTACTACAGATTGCCCTTAGCCTGACGGGAATGCGCGTTTTATACGTCTCGGGCGAGGAGAGTGAGCAGCAGATTAAAATGCGGGCCGAGCGGCTGGACGTACCCACCAGCGATTGCCACGTCATGACCGAAACATCTACCCAGAATATCTTTCGGGTAATTGAGAACTTCGAACCGGAAATCCTGATTATTGACTCTATTCAAACGATGCAGTCATCGCTGGTGGAGTCGGGTGCGGGCAGCGTTTCGCAAGTGCGTGAATGCGCAGCCGAGTTTATGAAGTATGCCAAAGAAAGTGGTGTGCCCGTATTCATGATTGGCCACATCACAAAAGAAGGTTCACTGGCCGGTCCGAAAGTATTGGAACACATGGTCGATACCGTTCTGACCTTTGAGGGCGACCGACATACTACTTATCGGATTCTGAGGACTACCAAAAATCGGTTTGGCAGTACAGATGAATTGGGCATTTATGAAATGCTCGGCACCGGTCTCCGGCAGGTAACAAACCCGTCTGAAATTCTAATTTCTCAGCGCGACGAAGCGTTGAGTGGCGTTACCATTGGCTCTATGCTGGAAGGCAACCGCCCACTTATGATTGAAACGCAGGCGTTGATAAGTGTTGCCAATTACGGTACTCCACAACGAAGCAGTACCGGATTCGACGCCAAACGCCTGAATATGTTGCTCGCTGTTCTGGAAAAACGGGGTGGTTTCCGACTTGGTCAGCAAGACGTATTCCTGAATATTGCTGGCGGCTTACGCGTTGAAGATCCGGCAATTGATTTGGCCGTTTGCGCGGCTATCGTGTCAAGCTACGAAGATATTGCCATTGCGTCATCGGTGGCCTTTGCGGCCGAGGTTGGGTTAGGTGGTGAAGTTCGGGCTGTAAGCCGGATTGAGTCACGCATTGCCGAGGCCGAAAAACTGGGCTTCAAACAAATGTTTATTTCCAAGTATAATTTAAAGGGACTAGACACAAAAAACTATAAAATCATTATCAAACCCGTATCTCGACTAGATGAGGTATTCCAAGGTGTATTGATGTAAGGTTTTAGGCTTATCTCACCAGATAAGCGCTATCATTTTAAGTTTGGAGCAGGACAAATAATCAACTATTTTTCCAGAGTAGATTCAATCTTTTTCAATGTCGACAAAGCTTGTTCAGTAGAGATAATAACAACCCTCTATAGAAATGAAGCCATAGCTGAACGTACTATTTGCTCCCTTATCGAGGGGTCTGGTATTTCCTTTTTTTGCTTCGTTTTCATACTACAGATATATTTCTTTTGTAGCGCGCATTGAGATTTTGCAGAACGGTGTCAACAAAGATTGGCTTACAAGCAATCGGCTTACAGCGTGATGATAAGTCAACCGCAAAAAACAAACGACAAATCCGTTTCAAACCATTCTTCGTAGCTGTTGTTCTATTAAGTGAATAGAACAACTCAACAAAACAAATTAATCACGTTATGAGCTACATTAAATCAGGTACGGATGCGTCTGGCAATGATATCAAACTTTTTTATCAGGATTTGGGTACCGGCGCGCCCGTCGTATTAATTCACGGTTGGCCATTGAGCCACGAAATGTGGGACTATCAACTGGCCGAACTTCCTGCTCATGGTCTTCGTGTTATAGCCTACGACCGTCGTGGTTTTGGCAAATCGTCTCAAACATGGGACGGTTATGATTATGACACCCTTGCCGACGATTTGAAAGCAGTTCTTGACGAATTGAATTTGCAAAATGTAACCTTGGTTGGTTTCTCGATGGGTGGTGGCGAAGTAGCCCGCTATATGAGCCGTCATGGTGGAGCACGGGTATCAAAAGTTGCCTTTGTTAGTGCTGTAACTCCTTATCTGCTCAAAACAGATAACAATCCAGATGGAGTCGATAAAGCTGTTTTTAACGAAATGGCTGCAAATATTCAGAAAGATCGGGCAGCTTTCTTGCAAACATTTGGCAAGCAATTTTACGGAGTAGGTCTTCTGAATCAGCCCGTTAGTCAGGCTCACCTCGATGGCGATTTTGCACGGGCTTATGTAGCTTCTCACAAAGCAACGCTCGAATGCGCCAAGTCGTTTTCTGAAACCGATTTCCGCGATGATTTAGCCCAGATTCAGGTTCCGGCGTTAATTATTCATGGTGATGCTGATAAAACGGTGCCCATCGAAGCATCGGGCGAACGAACAGCGAATGCACTGCCAACCGCTCAGTATATAGTATATGAAGGAGAACCCCACGGGCTATACGTAACCCAAAAAGATCAGTTAAATAACGACTTACTTTCGTTTATTCTGGAAGGTGTATCCGTTCGCAAACCGGTAGGGACTACCACGCTATACTAAACTTGGTTTTCCTAATAAAACGGCCCACTTTTCTCAGAAAAGTGGGCCGTTTTATTATAACTGCCGGTATGTTCTTACATACCCTGACGGCGTTTGGCCGGTAATATCT
>JANXVQ010000542.1 GCA_025351545.1 Spirosoma sp. | reverse complement strand
CAGCTTTCGTCTTTACATACAAATCGTATTCTTTTTGTTGCTCTGGCTTTAGCCCTTTTCTATCCTTTCCCTCATAAGCAGGTTTCAGTTGTGCATAAAGCCGGGTTACTTCGGCTGTTTCATAACTGACATTACGGCCATCTTTCCCACCAATAAAATTCCAGCCGTGAACATCGTCTACATAGCCATTTTTATCATCGTCTTTCCCATTTCCGGCTATTTCTTTCGGATTCACCCAGAGTACCCCGCGAAGATCTTCGTGAGTAGTGTCGATGCCGCCATCAATAACGGCTACAATTACGGGCGTTGGCTTACGGCCGTTGAGAAGTTCGCGATATGTCCGTTCAACGCTGATACCAGCTGTACTATCGGTTTTATCACGCAGATACCACTGCGTTTCCTGCGCCGACGCTGCTACAGAGAGCAAGCAAACCGATGCGCTGATAAGGAGTTTCTTCATGAATTCAGAACAAAAAATCTTAACAAATTAGGAAGAAACCAGCTTAATTTCAGCTTAAATATTGTTAAACGGTCCTCATGTTCACCTCAAGGCTTGTTGTGGCTGATGTTTTTGTAATGTTCTTTCAATAAATCTTCGCCCCAATCATTCGTCAAATCCCGCACCACCGTATGAATATGGTTTGCGTTGGTCTGGGTATTATCGTACTCAATCAGAATTGTAGGACCATGAATGCGATAATACCAGCCTTTACCATCCCCCAGTTCGGGGGTTGTGTCACCAGCCCAGGCGAATCGTAAGCTGTCTAAACCAGACTTTTCCAGTTTCGCCATCTGTTGCTTAGCCAGTGTAATACGGTAGTTGGTCAAATAGACTTGCAACAAATCTAAAAATAACTTACGCTGTTCGGCCTTCATCTCGGACAGCATTAACCCGTCCATTTTTTCTATGGATGCCACACGCTTATTGCTTGTAACAATTTCAGGATAGGCTACTCCCGCTACCATAACCTTTTTTCGCTGGTCAGAATCGAACGACTTTAATAAAGCGAATGCTTTTTCTGTTTCCTGTTTTAATATCTGCCTGCCTTTTTGGGGAAGATCGGCCACGCGTGGATCAGACATCCGTTTGTCGGCCATATGTGTGTCGTATTGCAGAACACCCGGATTACTACCAAAGAAGGTAGGTGTTTGGGCAATTACCTGACCTGTCAGCGATAAAAACTGCAGCGACAAATGATGGCCTTCAATTCGCCAGCTCCACGGATTTTTGTCGGCCGGGTCGCCAAAGATGGTGAAGGAATAATTTTCCGGATCACGATAGGTATCATTAGGCGGGCGATTATCAATTACACGCAACACATTCTCCATATCCATGATGGAGGTTGCTTTCTCATAACCTTGCTGACTTAAGCCCGTTTTGAGCATTGCCATTGCCGCCTGTCGCTGATCGGCAGTCATCTGTTTCAGGGGTAAACCCTTACGCTCACGAGGAACATAGTGCCAGTTGAATCGTTCGACATCGTCTAGCGGATAAACAGCCTGTTTTCGCTGATCTGCCGAAAGCGTTGCTAGAAATGTCGTTGCCGCATCAAGCATTTCGTCTTTAACGCGTTGCTGAGCAGGGGTTGATTTTGGTGGAGAAGCCACTTGCTGAGCCATAGCATGACCAGCCAGCAGGCAGCAGAAAACAAAACGTTTCATAGACAGATACATAGTAAGTAAATGATAAAGTTATACAGGCCTGGCATTTACTTATTTATTTATAGTTACCGTTCAATCAAATGATTTGCACGATATGCAACCGTTTTGCCAACAACCGTAGTCGTTTGTCAGTTTACAGATTAACTCACTGTCAACGTTGATATAATGTCCACTCGACCACCTAATGATAGCTCCGGTTCGTTCGACCACCTATCGCTGCGCTACCTACGGCAGTCACTTGATACGATCCACCCCGCCGATGAGCCTTATGTACTAAATTCTGTTGAGCATCGTGTGATTCGCCGAACAAAAATCATTACGCTGACAATAGCGGCTCTACTCGGTATAGCGGGTGTTATCTTCCTGTATGGTCCTCAATATATGTGGCCGGATTTATTTACAAATACGACTATCGGGCTTTTCGGCGATGCCTATGAGTTGCCTCTCAGCACTGCCCTTTATGGAGTACTGGTAGTGTATATAGAAGTAAATTTGTTGATGGCGTTGAACCTCCAGAGCGTGAAGGGAATTATGGATGTTTGTCATTTTCCTACTGCTCACGATGCGCAGTATGACCGACACTTGCAGTTGTTAGCTAACGCGGCCTTAGAGAAAACCAATAAGGGGTTTTTGCGTTTTGGTATCGACCCCTATTTAAATCTGCCCCGCTGGGGATTGATTAATTTCTTTTTGCTGAATATGGTAAAAGCAGTCCTAAGCAACCTAACATCAACGTTTCTGTTGAAGCGATTTTTAGGACGCTACGCATTTCGTCAGATAACTGATCTGGCTGGAATGCCCATTTATGCTTTTTGGAATGCCTGGGCTTCCTGGCACATAATACAAGAAGCCCAAATTCGGGTGATGGCACCTACGACCATTCGCGAATTTGTGCATGAACTACATGAGGAATGGGGAAAAAACGACCAGTTTCGTCCTTTAATTCTGGAAGCCCTGCAATACGTCGCTATTCTGCAACGCCAATATAATTATGCCCATTTCCTGCTTACCGAAACTCTTGTAGATCGCTTTAAACTGCGATCCGATGTCTTGTTGACAGGCGATTTTCTGAAACAAATGTCTCAAGTACCCATTGCCGTACGCCTTAGCCTCGAAAGGCTCATTGTTTTTGGTGTTCTGGTGGATGGAAATCTCTCGTTGCTTGAAAGAAGACGGCTGCGACAATTACGTAAAAACGGGTTCCTAACTTATTCTGATAAGGAAATTAAACGTATTGCCAACGATTATAATCAGGGACAGGGACTATGGATATAAAAAAAGCTAGATGTAACCTCCTGTACATCTAGCTCCAAGGTTTTTACGCCGTCTTTCCGTCGGCAAATATATCTTCCTGATCGGGCATTATTGGGTTAACAAATACGTCGGCTCCATTTATGGTACGGCGCACAGGTTCGGTATTTGGACTCTGACGATGATGCCTATACGCGCTGTCTGACGAATAATGGCACACAAACGACTTTCGTGTTAGAGCTGGATTGCGAATTTCTTCGCCACCATGTGCCAGGGCTGCATGCCAAATCAAAACATCTCCTTTTTTAATAAGTAACGTTTTTTTCTGCAAACCCGCTTTCTGACAAGTTTCATCAAGATATACGGCAAAATCGCTCGGATTTAACGTCGATTTAGTATTGAAAAATATACCATTTCCGAAGTTAAATTTATTAACCGTATGAGAACCTGGGTAGTAAAATAAAGGGCCAGAATCGATGTGTATATCTTCAAGTGCTATCCAGGAGGCAGCTAGATGACTTGGAATTTCTGACACTACATAAGCAAAATCCTGATGTGTTGCCTGCTGACTGCCATATTTAAACAATAAGCTCTGCATACCAATTACCTTATCGCCAAATACCGCTTCTAAAAAGGTAACGATATTCTTGTGAAGCATTATTTCCTTACCAATGACTGAGTTACTATGAAAATCATTGAACTTGAGATATGGACCATTCAAAACTGATTCGGGGACATCCTTCACCGATTGAACTGGATTTTCCTGATATTCTGGCAGGTCAATGCGCACATTTGTGTGGTATTTCTCATGGTGCCTGATCAATTCTTCAATTTCACTCCAGAGCTGATCAAGCCAATCCGTTGAGATAGCCTGGTCTAATATAACGTATCCATTTTCACGCCAGAATTTCATTTTTTCGGCTAAATCGTAGGGCAGATTTTTGCCAGTTGTATACTTCTGAACGAAGGCTGTAATATCAGCGTCTTTTTTATCGATCCAGGGTAACGTGTTGTATGCAAATTCTGTAACAGGCTTTTCATGTTCTTCAGGCATGAGCATCTGTTTAGTCACAGACTTTAGTCTGGTAAATAAGTTAGTCATATATCGATGTAGACGATTTTGGCCTAAAACTAATAATAATCACTTAGTTACCAATGCAAATATATACCGCTCGACAAATTATAACTTAATAAGAATCAATCATATATCTCAGGTGACATTCTTTCCGGGTGATCATTTTTCGTGACACGTACCTCATTAATCCGCTTATCATCGGCCGCTAAAACGTGAAATGTAAAATCGCCGTAAGTCGCTTCTTCATCCGGTTTTGGGAGTCGGCTAAACAGTTCTAACAACAAGCCTCCGAGCGATTCACTATCACCCTGCACAGCTTCGAAAGTAGTGGCATCCACATTCAAGATTCGGCATACATCCGTTAATGGAATTTTGCCCTCAAATATTACAGTACGGTCATCTTCGCGCCGATAGCCAACGGGAGTTTCGTCGTCAAACTCGTCATTGATATCTCCAAAAATTTCTTCAATAATATCCTCCAATGTCACTAAACCACGTGTTCCACCGTACTCGTCGACCACGACAGCCATATGAACGCGCCGTTTTTGGAAGTCCTGTAGCAGGTCATCTACTTTCTTATTTTCGGGGATAAAAAATGCTGGGCGCAACAACGACTGCCAACGGAATGAATCATCCTGATGAATATGGGGCAGTAAGTCCTTAATGTATAAAACGCCTTCAATTTGATCCAGCGAGACTTGATAAACAGGTACTCTGGAGTAACCCGATGCATTGATTTGCGCCATCAATTCACTAAACGTCAGGTCGTCTTCTACCGCCGAAATGTCTAGCCTGGCACGCATCACCTGGCGAGCCGTCAGGTTGCTGAAGTTCACAATACCTTTAAGAATTTCTTTCTCTTCAACAGTCGCATTTGTGCCCGTTAATTCAACCGCCTGACTCAACTCCTCAACAGACAGTTTATATCCTTTTCGTTCAATCCGACGGTCTACCTGATTACTTAAATTAACCAGTACCATCGCTAGAGGGCGAAATACGGACAAGCCAATTTGGGCAAGTGATGCAGTTTTTCGGGCCACAGTCAGGTTATTTTGACTGGCGTATACTTTCGGGACTATTTCACCAAAAAGTACAATAGCGATCGTCGTTGTTAGTGTTACAACGGGCAATACCCAGCCTAATCCCTGTGATGTTTGTGAGAACTCCCAGGTGAGGTAAGTTACAATAACGACGATGGCAATATTCAGTAAGTTATTAAATATTACCAGCGAGGCCAACAGGCGTTTGGGCCGTTCGAGAAGTGTTGCAATACGTCGATCGTCGATTAAATTACTATCTCGGCAGTGGGCACGATCATCGGGCGAAAGAGAGAAGAATGCGGCTTCAGAAGCTGATACCAAACCGGCTAATGTAAGCAGCAGAATAATCAGGGCTGTGTAAGGCCCGTATAAATCAAAATAGGTGCCCCAGCCGTCTGTGGCCAGGAACACCTGTCGAGGAAGAGAATCACCAGGGTCCATGTATATCAAATCTTGTTCAATAGTAGAGCAAGCAACTTAGATTAAAACGGTAAATCGTCGTCGCCACTGTTGCTCTCGAATGGTACCGGTTCGGGTTCCCGACGACGGTCTGCGGTAGCGGTTGGTTCAGCTTGCTGACGCTGGGCTGGTGCAGCCTGCGGTGTCGCTTGCTGACGCGCCGGTTGTGCCGTTGCAGCTTGCTGGCGAGGGGTTTCAACGTCAGCAGGTTGCGATTCACTTGGACTGCCTAACAATTGCATTGTATTGGCCCGCACACGTAATGAGGTTCTTTCTTTACCTTCTTTGTCTGTCCACAACTCCGTTCGCAGACGACCTTCAACGTAAACTGAATTACCTTTCTTCAAATATTTTTCGGCGACTTTAGCCTGCTCATTCCACAATTCAACCCGGAACCACTCAGTTTGCTCCACTTTTTCACCATTCCGGTTCGTGTATTTTTCGGTAGTTGCCACATTAAACGTAGCGACAACAGCACCACCATCCAGATAGCGCACCTCGGGATCGGCACCCAAGTTACCAATTATTGTCATCTTATTAAGACTTGCCATACTCTTTTTTTTGTTGATTATTTGTGTAAATGGCTAGTATTTAGGAAGACTAAAGATACTGAATTATACCGACTTATCCAAACTGCTTATCCAAATAGTTTGTAATCAAAACTGGCTTAGGCAGGCTATTAATTTCTTCAGGCAGATACCATTGCAAATCACCTGGCAAGTTATTAATAGCATCAGCAGGTAAGTCAATCAGATAAAACTGAGCTCGTATCCGCTGGTGTGACAATAACTGTACCGCTTCAGTAGGCGGGGCCATTAGAACGCCTTGTTCGAGGATTTTAGTGACTGGTTCGGACAATGGTATGTCATGCAACGCCATTTTCGGCTCATCAGTTTCCAGCAGGTAAAAATCATACAGGCTTTGCCAAATATCACGAGCAGTCCTTTCACGAAGGGCCAATCGTCCGTTGTGACGAAAAATTAAGTAATTAAAAAATCGCTCGCGTACTGGCGCTTTTTTCGATTTAACTGGTAATTTAT
>JANXVQ010000540.1 GCA_025351545.1 Spirosoma sp. | reverse complement strand
GTGCAGATTGCCGACCGGGGTATAGGTATTGCGGCTGCGCAACAGGAACTAATTTTTGAGAAATTTTACCACGCTCAAGACAATGAATCAGCCAAACAAACAGGCAGCGGCCTGGGCCTGACAATTTCACGTACGTTAATTGATTTGCATCATGGAAAGCTTACCGTCAAGAGTGAGCCCGGCCAGGGGTCAATATTTACGGTAAGCCTTCCGCTGATTCGTGATAATTAAGTAGGGACGGGTAAACAACCGCCTTATTTATACTGACCTTTATGGCTCAATTATCCTACGATTTGCAACTATTTTCCATTATGCCTACTCACGTTCTTATTGCCGACGATGATCCAAGTATACTGATGTCGTTAGAGTTTTTGATGAAAAAACAAGGGTATAACGTGCTGATTGCCCGCAACAGTAGCGAAGCATACGACCTGCTTCAACAACATCAGCCCAGGGTGCTGCTGCTCGACATCATGATGCCGGGAATGAATGGTTACGAGTTGTGCGCCTTTGTTCGGGAGACACCCGGCTTCGAACGAACCAAAGTAATTTTTCTGAGTGCCAAAAGTAAAGAGTGTGATATAAAACGTGGATACGATGCCGGTGCCGATCTCTATTTGCCTAAACCTTTTTCGACCCGAGAGCTGGTCGCTAAAGTTCGGGAAATGGTCCCGGCAGAGCCATCCACAGAAAACACCTGAACGTTAAACCCATTTGTTCCCATGTCTACCCTGCCCGGTACCTACGATGATGAACATGCCCTGAGCCTGAACGACCCCACTGGTTTCTGGGCAGAACAGGCACTTGATATTCCCTGGTATACCGCTCCCACTCAGATCCTGACAACGGATGAGGACGGACGGACTCGCTGGTATGCCGATGGCGTTCTCAATACCTGTTATGCCGCCGTGGACTACCATGCAGACAATGGTCGGGCCAACCAACCGGCGTTCCTGTATGACTCGCCGGTTACAGGAACTGTACGGGCCTTCACCTATGGGCAACTGCGCAACGAGGTGGCCCGGCTGGCGGGTGCCCTCCGATCAATGGGTGTTGGCAAAGGAGATACTGTGGTTATCTACATGCCTATGATTCCCGAAACAGCGTTTGCCATGCTGGCCTGCGCCCGACTGGGAGCTATCCATTCGGTAGTTTTTGGCGGATTTGCCCCCCATGAACTCGCCATCCGCATTGATGATGCCCAACCCAAAGCTGTACTGTCTGCTTCTTGTGGTATCGAAATCGAACGGATTATTCCGTATAAACCCCTGCTCGACGAAGCACTTGCCCTGGCCCGTCATGCCCCCAACCATACACTGATTTTACAACGTCCCCAATGTGCAGCCCACCTGCAACCCGGCCGCGACCGCGACTGGCAGGAAGCCATCGATCAGGCCAAACCTGCTGACTGTGTACCCGTTTTGGCCACTGACCCCCTTTACATTCTATATACGTCTGGCACCACCGGAAAGCCCAAAGGCATTGTACGCGATAATGGCGGTCATGCCGTGGCGATGATCTATAGCATGAAGGCAGTTTATGCCCTTAACCCTGGCGATGTCATGTTTACGGCGTCTGATTTTGGCTGGGCCGTTGGCCATAGTTACTCTGTCTACGCACCCTTGCTCCGGGGATGCACATCCGTCATTCTGGAAGGAAAACCCGTTCGCACACCCAATGCCGGCACATTCTGGCGAATTATTGACGAGTACAACGTGAATGTGCTTTTCACCGCGCCAACAGTGTTTCGGGCCATTCGAAAAGAAGATCCGGACGCTTCATATCGCCATAAGTACGACCTTTCGTCTCTGCGCTATGTATTTGTGGCTGGCGAACGCTGCGACCCGCCGACACTCCACTGGCTCGAACAAACCACAGGTGTGCCGGTCATTGATAACTGGTGGCAAACCGAAACAGGCTGGCCTATCGTTGCCAATCCAGTTGGTATTGAGCCGCAGGCCGTTAAAGCAGGGTCGGCAACCTGGCCAACAGCGGGCTACGATTTGCAGATTCTGGACGAAGACGGGCAACAGGTCGGCCCCAACACAACAGGCTTCGTTTGCCTGAAGTTACCGCTTCCTCCGGGCTGTTTAAGTACGCTTTGGCGCGACACGCCACGTTTTTTGTCGTCGTACACGAGCCGATTTCCCGGGTACTATTTATCAGGCGACGGTGGGTACGTTGACGAGGATGGGTACGTGTTTATCATGGGGCGTGTCGATGATGTCATTAACGTGGCCGGGCATCGACTCTCTACGGGTGAAATGGAAGAGTTAGTAGGTAGCCATTCGGCAGTAGCCGAGTGCGCAGTGGTCGGTATTGCCTGCGAATTGCGCGGTCAACGCCCCGTAGGCTTTGTCGTCCTGAAAGACGGGCAGACGATCTCCCCCGAACAACTTGAGAAGGAACTAGTGGCCCTGATTCGGAATCAGATTGGGGCTATCGCCTGTTTCCAACAAGTCCTGACAGTAAAGCGATTACCGAAAACCCGCTCGGGGAAAATTCTCCGAAAGACCATCCGGCAGCTAGCCGATGGGGAGTCATTT
>JANXVQ010000152.1 GCA_025351545.1 Spirosoma sp. | reverse complement strand
ACGCAGAAGGAGGTTTATGTGCAGATTCTAAAACAACTCGATGATGCCAATACCGATCTAACCGCCCTTATTACCAAAAGTGACAATAATCTGACTGGCGATATTTACCTGGGAAATAACCTGAGCAAGTGGCAGAAAGTGGTCAACACATTTAAACTGCGTGTGCTGGTGAGCCTGAGCAAGAAAGAAGCCGATACGGATCTAAACGTGAAAGCGAGGTTTGCTGATGTACTCAATAACCCGACTAAATATCCGGTGCTGAGTTCGATGGACGATAATCTGCAATACGTTTATAACAGCCAGTTCAACAAGTATCCCCGCAATCCGGATAATTTCGGGCAGAACGCTACCCGTGAGAACATGGCCGCTACGTATCTGGGCACCCTGACGACGCTGAAAGATCCCCGCACGTTTGTGGTAGCCGAACCAGCCACAGCAAAAGTTGCAGCAGGTGTTAAGCCAACCGATTTTTCGGCTTTCGCGGGTGCATCCTCGGGTGAGGATTTAGCCATCATGTCGACCAATGCGAATCAGGGCCTGTATTCCTTCCAAAATCGTAAACACTACTATAGCACATACACCGCCGAGCCCTACATTATTGTTGGCTATCCTGAATTACAGTTCACCATTGCCGAAGGAATTAATCGGGGTTGGGCAACGGGCAATGCCGAAGATTATTACAAAAAAGGAATTCAGGCATCGTGGGGATTCTATGGTCTGAAAGATGGGAGTAACGACGTATTTTTCTCGGCTGATGGCGGCTATAAAGTGTTCAATACGTATCAGGTTTCCGTTAGCTTTGCCGACTATTATGCGCAGGCGCTCGTAAAATACGCGGGCAACACAACGGCTGGTCTGAGGCAAGTGCTGACACAGAAATACCTGGCTTTCTTCCAGCATTCGGGTCTGGAAGCCTTCTATAACCAGCGCCGGACAGCTGTACCAACCTTCATGGTTGGCCCCGGCACCGGAAATAGTACCCGTATCCCGCTTCGGTGGCAGTATCCATCAACAGAGCGTTCATACAATACCGCCAATAACAGCGCGGCCGTAACGAGTCAGTACGGTGGCACCGATGACATCAATGCCGCCATGTGGTCGATAAAATAATTCTCTACACTCAAGCCGGGCCTATAAGGTTTTTTTAGACCTTGTAGGCCTTTTACTTTTTGTACTCCATGCAACGTATCTTTTTCCTACTGAGTTTTTTTGTGAGTGTGTCTGCGTTGGCTCAACCGGCTCAAAATTTGATTTTGGTAACGCTTGATGGTGTTCGCTGGCAGGAGATTTTTAACGGTGCCGACTCGACATTGCTCTTCGATCCGGTCTACAGCCGCGATACGGCCAGCGCCCGTAAGCAGTTTTGGGCCGCTACGCCAACTGAACGACGCAAGCTGTTCATGCCGTTTCTGTGGAACACGATTGGGCAGCAGGGACAACTGTACGGTAATCGGCAGCAGGGAAGCCGCATAAATGTATCCAATCCGCACTGGTTCAGCTACCCCGGTTATAACGAAATTCTGAGTGGCTACGCCGACGACCGGATTAAATCGAACGACAAGATCGACAATCCAAACGTTACGGTGCTGGAGTTTTTGAACCAGCAGCCGGGCTATGCGGGCAAAGTAGCCGTTTTTTCTTCCTGGGATGTCATTGAGGCCGCCGTTAACGAAAAACGCAGCGGTATTCCGGCAAGCTCAGCCAATGAAGCAAGCCAACCTGTTACGGGTGCCGATTCGCTGTTGAGCGATATGACGACGCTGTATCCACGGGAGTTTGGCGACGGCGTACGGGCTGATTTTCTGACGTATTTCTCGGCCCGGCAGTACATTAAGGAAAAGCAGCCGCGCGTGTTATTTCTTTCGTTTGATGAAACCGACGATTTGGCCCATGCCGGACGTTATCTCGACCACCTACGAATGGTGCAATCCATTGACCGGTATCTGGCTGATTTATGGCAAATGATCCAGCGCATGCCCCAGTATGCCGGAAAAACATCTATTGTTATCACCACCGATCATGGGCGGGGCCATACACCCAAAGCCCGATGGAAAGACCACGGCACCAAAACTGTTGATTCATACCAGATATGGATGGCGGCAATGGGACCTGGTATTCGGGCAACGGGCGAACAGGGAAGTGGGCCAGTGCTGTTTCAAAATCAGATAGCGGCTACGTTGGCTCGTCTGCTTGGATTTACCTTCACGAGCGATCATCCCGTCGGCCCACCCATTGACACCATCGGCAGCGATAAGCGTTGATGTCTTTGCTACTGAAGGTGTTTAGGTATGTGGTGTCGGGTTCTGTATGTGGTGTCGGGTTCTCAAACCCGACGCTATTGCTGACGCGAGTGTATCGGGTTCTCAAACCCGATACCACATACCTAAATAGGCATTCTGGCGTCTTGCAAACCGTTCCATTGCCCCATACTTGTCAGATAGTCAGTGGCAATGTTGCCAATAGAGTCAGCACTATAGGCGCCTACTGACTGGTTGTTGTTAGCAGAAAGTGTTATCTGCCCGGTTAACGCATCATAGACACCTTGAGGTATCAGGCTGTGCTCCTCGTAAACCCAGAACAGGAAATCAACGGCATCCGATAACGTATCGAATCCAAAGCTGACAGGGGTTTGAAAATGGGTACAAACAGCGACAAATCGCATAAAACAGGACTAAGTTGAGATAACAAAGGTAAGCTTCTCTCCTTGTGGCCCATTACTAAGTTCATTACCAAATAATTAGCAGATGGCTTGCGCATGCCCACATTGAGCCTGAAAAGAGAGTTCCCTCAGACAATGCAGGATTGATTTCAGGGTCGATTCCCTTCCAGTTGAATCAATCATAGCGATGTGCCCGTTCAGTGACATGATCACAATTTGATAATAATTGATAACTAAAACAACCTGTACATTCGCCCTTTACTAACTTAATAGTGGCCGTTTTTGCTATGATTTCGCACTGGATTATCGAACTAATGAATTTGCTGGCGGGCAATAGCCGGTATGTCACTTACACGCTGCTGAATCAGATTGGGTTTATTATAACAGTGCTTCTTTTCTTTGCATTCTCTCTCTCGCTTCTTCTCTTTGTTTGATCACGGCTCAACCTCCTTAGGTAGTAGGGTTTGATAATCAGCCAGACTTTATTCATTGGCAAAAATTTCACTTCTTAAATCATATCGCATAAAAAAGGCCGAAGCAATGCTCCGGCCTTTTTTATGCTACCAATAGTGACAATTAATAAGAAAGATTATTTATCGTAATTCGTATTCTGCGGATCAAAATTAGTCCAGCCAGCCAGCCAGTTCTCCGTGTTGAATGCACCCCGGTAAGGAGCTGCGGTGAAGAACGAATCAGCCAGTTTACCACCTGTAGCCGCATTGGTCGCCACTAACAACGGCGATGTGGCTTGGGGCAGGAAGTTGGGGGTGGTCAGGTTAAAGTTTTGAGCGTTCAGCAACAGGGAGGCAATGTCAGTGCCGATGATCTGATTCTTGCGAGACGCCAGGTTGAAATACGTTTGCGCAACGGCCGTCGTAATGTCACCGACACCCCGGACTACTGTCGTCGAGTTTGGTATTTCAGAGTTCCCCAATACGATTCCCTGTAATTCCAGACCACCATTAGTTGCATTTGCTAATGTACCAGCAGTTGTGCCTTCCAGGCGCAACCCTTCAGGAAAACCAGTGAAAACGGAATTGAAAATGCTGATCGACGTATTCCGGCGAATGTGCATAGCCGCCCGGTAAGCGCCTGAACCGCCAGGCGTGTTCGCACTGCTGGGCACACCCGGATTGAAGGCAAACGCACTAAAGTTGGCGAATACCGGAGCGGTTTGTGGCCGACCAGCAATAACCGGCACACCCGGATCAAAATTATCTGATTCGAACGCTTCTGAACCCGATTGGTCAGCTACGTTCGGGTCACGCAGGGCCACACCAAATTGTACTTTACCCGTAAAGCCATAATCCGTGTCGAAATCATCATCGAAGGTGCGAAGGGCAACAAGGTATTTGGCGTTAACCGTACCACCAAACCACTCATACGCATCGTCACCACTGTAAGAAACCTGCACGTGGTCGATGATGGTGCCTGAACCGACCTGATACATGGTCAATCCGTTGATTTCGCTATTTGCCGTGGTTGACAAAGCAACACCTGGAAATTCAATCCGTACATACTGTAATGTACCGGAATTATCCGTTGCTGAAGTTAGGGTTGCATCGAACGTTCCCCGAATGCCACCCTCAAAAAGACGATCTGACCCCTGATTGGCAGGAGCGCGACCGATCAGGACAACACCGCCCCAATCACCATATTTACGAGCACCTATTGCCTGTGACGACGTAAATACAATAGGATTAGCCGCTGTTCCTTTGGCTTCAATACGCGCTCCCCGTTCAACGATCAGCGTGCCGGGATGGCTCTGATTTTCGGGGTCCTGACTGGCATTGTATCCCCGGATAATAGTCCCCGGCTCAATGGTCAGTACAGCACTATTCGATACGTAAACATAACCCTTCAACGCATAAATTTTGTTGGCAGTCAGGGTCTGGCTCGCGGTGATCGAATTAGCCAATGTGACAACCTCCCGATTAGATACCGTGAAATTGGCACTGGCTGGTGACTGCACCGTCGTTCCGCCCGATGTAAGTGAAATAGGCCCGTTCTGCGCGTTCGTCGGCACAATCACGGTCAATGATGTTGTTGTAGCACCCGTAACCTGCGCGGCTGCATTGCCGCTAAACACGACCGTATTGCTGGCGGGCATCGCGATAAAACTTGTTCCGGTAATAACAATTGATGCGCCCACCGGAGCCTGGGTTGGATTGATGCTCGTGATCGAAAGCGGATCAGGGGATGGGGTGTCATCGTTCTTACAGGCCGAGATGAATAACGTTACCCCGGCTGCTAAAAGCAACGTGTACTGGAAGCGTTTGTTAACTGACATAAAGTGATTGGTTTAACTTAATTATTATTTTCGTCGAGTATTCTTTTTTATGGTATGACGGTACGTCGGCCGAAGGTGTACACACCCGTTAGTGTCACGTATTGTCCACGTCGGTAGTTTATGTAATTCTGGTCGGCATTGGCGCTGCGGGACGTTACGTCTTTCCCAATCTTTCGATCCCCGTTATAATCCTGAGCGAAACGGAAAGGGGCATTGAGAATGTCCTGGATACCTAACCGGACTTCAAATTGCTGTTTGATGGTTTTGGTGATGTTAAAATCCAGCACGTGCCGGGGCATCTCGTAGGTTGTTGGATCCTCAAGGTTCCCCACCAAAAAGATGCGCGGTCCAGCCACATTGTAAAGCAGATTGTACTGCCAGCCAGACGTAGGATTCGCGTAGTATAGACCCAGGTTCAGGAGATAGGGTGACTGGTTGGCCAACGCCCGATTCCGGTCTGTACTATTCGCAACAAGCTCAATAGCTCCCCCCGATCCCGGGGCTTCAATGAAATCAGCTGTTGTAACCCGGCTGTTTATATAAGAAGCATTCCCAACGATCTGAAGATTCTGGAGGAATGTGCTCCCTGAGTTGGAAAAGCCTTTCCGGAATTCAATTTCTACACCATAATTCCGGGCCGCCATAGCATTGGTGAACGTGAATATGAAGTTTCCGGGAATCGGCAGCAGGAATGATTCGATTGGGTCTTTAAATTTTTTATAGAAAGCTGTGATCGAAATTAATTCATTCGGAGTTGGATAGAATTCATATTTCGCATCGAAGTTCTGAATCGTAGCGGTTTTAAGACGTGGATTCCCTACGACTTCAATCTGCCTGGCAAAATCGTAATACCGAAAGGGAGCTAACTCGCGTAACTCCGGCCGATTGACCGTCGAAGAATAAGCGAGCCGTAAATTATGCCGATCCGTCAATTTGTAGGTAAAGTTGACCGAGGGGAGCGGGCTGAAAATATTATTGTCTACCAACGGTTTAACCGCCTGTGCTAATCGCAGGGTTTGGTTGTAGAATTCTCCCCGGAAACCAAGCGTCAGGTTGGCCCGTGAACCAAAATTCATATCGCCTGATACGTAACCAGCCGCGTAGGTGGTCTTACCATTGTAGGAGTCATTATCAACGGTACCATCCTGAAGGCTGAAACTACTCTCCCGACCTGTTACGTTCTCGGGTGCTAATGCCTGACCAATTCCCAGGCCGCTGATGTTGTTAATCAGGCCAACCCGTTCGTAACCATAGAAGCGGGCGGCAAAATCCCGATTCCGACGTTCACTGTAAAAACCAGCCTTGATTCGGTTCGGCTCACGATCTGTTGGATTCCCAAAGGTGTGATCATAATTACCAATCAATGAAACAACCTGCTCATTCAACCCGGAATAAAACCGACCTACGTTGAGCGGAC
>JANXVQ010000147.1 GCA_025351545.1 Spirosoma sp. | reverse complement strand
TAACCGGATCGACTCCATCGCCCGATTGGAGCCAAGTGTAGCCGTCAGGGTTTGGCGGCCCGCGCGGTCTTTCGGAAGCGGCACTACCGTCGCATTCAGTCGCCTGGCCAGTCCAGTCGGGGACTGCGTTATTTTATTTTTTCGACCAAAACCCATATTGGGTTGCTGAGCCATTGCCGACGCTGTAGTCAGCACAGTCAGGACCAGGAGATGTAGTTTCATAAAGGGTGTGATTTAGTCAATTTCAGAGTCTAACGCATTCGCAATTATTCAGCACAAATTCCTTATAACCAACAGTATACATTTATTCCAGACGTGATGTAGGCGGAATCATAGCCATGAACGAGTCATAAAATTTCGGATAGTTAGCTGGTACAGTTTTGTCCACGGCTCCCCAGGCAACTTTGTTGCCGGTTTTCCCTTTTCGCCAGCGGATAAACTTGTAGATATTACCGGGGTTGTTGAATTTGGCGGTTTTAATCTTACACTTTTCTTCGGCTACAGAGAACGCGCCTTTTGTATTGGCAGCCGTCTGCTGACCGATGAACGTAAACACCGTATCGCGACTGCGTCGCCCAAATAGTTTACCGTTATCCAGGAGATAATAGGTGGTCGAAAAACCCGTAACTCCGCCCCCACTACCCACCATAATCTGACGACCGGTGTAGGTAGTGGGTGTACTGGCCGCAGCCGTTTTTCGTACTACCGGCATTTTATCACCAGCAGCCTGTATGCCCTGCGCCTGAGCAGTAAATAAGGTCAAGGCAAGCAAGAAAGGAAGTATAATCAGGAATGATTGTTTCATCAGAAAGTGAACTGGAAAACACGGTATGAGACTGTAAATATAAGAATTCAATTATGCTGAGGAGCTGTCATCTGCCCGTAGGTAGTTGGCAGCTCCTCAGCATGATTGAATTAATAAGTAATCACGCAGATTTATTAACCACGCCTGCAGAATTAAAATCTGCGAATTACAATGATACAAAAAAGCCCCCGGCATTCACCGGGGGCACTTACTAACTGGTCAATTTACTAACTACTTCATTACAATTCACGAACCCATATGTTGCGAAAACCGACTGGATTGCCGTGATCCTGCAACAGAATTGGACCAGCTCCGTGAGCCTGAACTTTCGGATAACCAATGTATTCCGTTGTACCGCGAATGGCTGCGTGATTCTGCACCAGTATGCCGTTAAGTAACACAGTAACATAAGCATAATCGAACATCATACCCGCTTTGTTGAAACGAGGGGCCTGATAAATAACATCGTAGGTTTGCCATTCGCCCGGCTTGCGGCTTGGGTTTACCAGCGGAATAGTCTGTTTGTAAATCGACCCTACCATACCATCCACATACGTTGGGTTATTGTAGTTATCGAGCACCTGTAGTTCATAACGACCTTGTAAAAAGACGCCACTATTACCACGACCCTGGCTATTACCTTCTACTTTTTCGGGAGTTTTGAACTCCAGGTGAAGCTGAAAATCGTTAAACTCCTTTTTTGAACGAGCAGAGAATCCTTTGGTCGAATACATGATGCCATCGGTCACCGGCCATTTCAGCGGTCCTTCATTGGTTTTCTCCCAACTGGCAGGCGAATAGCCCTTAATAGCGACCCATTCATCGGTGTTTTTACCGTCGAAGAGAATAACCGCGTCAGATGGGGGCGTCGTGCCACTTGTGTTGGCCGAAACGGTGCCCGGCGTTATAATGGGGGGAACCGGCTCCCAAATTTCGGTCGATTGGGGAGTTTGCTTGGTCGGCTCAACCTGAGCCATAGCCTGATTTGCAAGTGCGAGACTAACAATACCGACGCAGACAGCTAGCGTTACGTGTACGTTTTTCATGGAAAATTATTCGGGTTAATGCATTCGCATATAAAACGTTCAAAGATAGGGTAAATGTTAATTAGCAGTCTTTTCCATGGAAAAAATGTAACTTTCGACCTTCAAAATTTCCTTTTTAACAATATGGCAACCCCAACCATTTCAGCCAGTTTCTCGTGGTTACTGGGCGTTGGCTGGGCCACTGGTATCGGATTGGCAATGGCCCAACCTGCTCCAGCGCCCGGCATCGCGCTTCCACTCAACGACTTGAGTGCATTTACATCGCCAGCCCCCAACTGGCGCATTGTCGGTAACGTTCGCGCTGACCTCAACAAACCCAACACGCTTATTACCGACAAAGGCGCCGGAATCCTGGCTAATATTCCATTGGCAAATCCACCCGCCGACGCCAAAAATCCATACAAGTATGATCTGGTCACAACGTTGCAACACGGCGATGTGGATCTGGAATTAGATTATATGATGGCGTCAAAATCTAATTCGGGTGTGTATTTGCAAGGTCGCTATGAAGTGCAGTTACGCGACAGTTGGGATATTCGCACGCCGAATGTTCATGACAATGGAGCCGTTTATGAACGCTGGGACGAAAAACGTCCCGAGGGTCAGAAGGGTTACGAAGGCCATGCGGCCCGCCAGAATGTTAGCCGCGCCCCCGGCTTATGGCAACATCTGAAAATATCATTCCAGGCCCCGCATTTTAACGCAAATGGGCAAAAAACCGAAAATGCCCGTGTTCTTCGGATTGAATTGAACGGCGTTTCCATTCAGGAAGATATAGAATTGACCGGTCCAACCCGCGGCTCTGCCTTTACCGACGAAAGTGCCCTTGGTCCACTCCGCTTTCAGGGCGATCATGGCGCTGTAGCGTTTCGCAATATTCGCTACGTAGCCTACGACAAACCCCGTCCCGAACTGTTGAATTTAAAGTACGCAGTCTATAAGGGAAAATTTGAAAAGGAACCCGACTACAATAAAACGGCTCCGGAATCGGAAGGAGCCACAACGATACTGTCGGCGTCGGTGAGCCGCATCCCGAACGAGTTTTTGATTCGTTACACGGGCACGCTACGCGTTTCTGAACCGGGCGACTATCGCTTTAACCTCGGCGTTCCGGGGGGCGGAGGCATGCTAAAAATCAATAATCAGGTAGTGGCTGCCCCCGGCGGGTCGAATGTTCGCGGTAAAGTGACGCTGCCCAAAGGCGACTTCCCCTTCGAACTGTTTTATTCAAAATTTGTCGATTGGGCGCAACCCGCTCTCGGGCTGGCCGTGGCCGGACCGGGCATCCGCGAATATGCCCTCAGCGATGGCGTTGGGAGCAATGGTGAAGAAGTAGACCCTATTATTGTGACTGCTTCGACCAATACCATCCTGCGTAGTTTTATGGATATGCCTGGTGATCCGGCAAACCAGCAAAGCAAAAGACTTCGCGTAGTTCATGCCATATCGGTAGGCAGTCCTGAGCAAGTGCATTACACGTATGACCTAGATAAAGGTGCCCTGGTTCAGGTTTGGCGGGGTTCATTTCTGGACGCAACACCCATGTGGCACGAACGGGGCGATGGCTCCTCGCGACCTATGGGCATGGTACAACGGCTGGGTACGCCGGTGCTATTTCTTGGCAAACTGGCTTCCCCCCAAGCCAACTGGATTGCCGATACGACTGGTTCCAGCTACCGACCCAAAGGTTATGTGCTGGACGAAAGCGACCGCCCCACGTTTCGTTACCAAAGCTACGGAGCGTCGATAGATGATAAAATTCGAGTATTACCCGAAGGAAAAGGTATTCAGCGCGAAGTCACTATCACGAATCCGGCCAGCGACATGTATGCCCGGCTGATTAGCGGCACGAGTATCAGTGCGATGGAAAATGGCCTGTATCTCATTGATGGTCAGAAATATGTACAAATAGATGATGTAGCCGGAGCCAAACCGACCATTCGGGATAGCAACGGACGTCAGGAGCT
>JANXVQ010000132.1 GCA_025351545.1 Spirosoma sp. | reverse complement strand
CAACCGGCAAGCTTACACAACCGCTGGCTGTTCATAACCGTTGATCTGGCTACAGCAATAACCAGCAAAGTAGCAACAACAGGTGGTGTGTTTGACTACTATACGAAGGCGTCGCTGAGCAATGATTCGAAAGTAGCTAATCCAGCGGCTGTCGGTATGGGAACGTACTACGTCGTTGAGAGAACAGCCAGCGGTTGTGTAAGCTTGCCGGTTGCCATTCATGTGCAGATTAATATTTGCACTGAACCATCGCCTTGCGATACGCAGAATCCGGCTACGGCTAATGCGGGTGCAGACGCCAGCGTTTGTGCAGCGAAGACTTACCAGCTGAGTGGTGTTCTTGGTGGTGCGGGTAAAACCGCCCACTGGACCACCAGTGGTAGTGGGTCTTTCAATAACTCGTATACTCTCAACGCTGTCTATACGGCTAGCTCCGCCGACATTCTGTCGGGTAGAGTAACGCTAACGCTCTCCGTAAGTACGAACAATGCAGCCTGCAAAGTTGCTACAGACGATATGCTGTTAACTATTGACGGCATCAAGTCTATACCAGTAGTAACTGTAGTTGGCGCAGTGAACCTGTGCTACGGAGATTCGGTAACCCTGAAAGCACCAGCCGGTGCTTCGGGTTACAAATGGAGCAACAACGCAACAACACAAAACATCGTTGTGAAGACCAGTGGTGTGTATAACGTACAGTTGTTCGATCCAAAGGGCTGTAGCTCGGTTAAATCGGATGATGTAGCTGTGAAGGTGGCCGACCCGGTTCTGCCTCCATTAGTGACTAACCTGCGCAATACATGCCCATCTAAAATAGTGGACCTGACGAAAGCGCTGTCTGCACCAACGATTGGAAGCTCTTACATCTACCGGATTTGCGAATGCAATACATCGAACATTGTTATTCGTCCGGATTCAGTTTGTGAAGGCCGCTATTGGATTGTTGAGAAAAGTGCATCAGGTTGCTTGAGCAAGCCGGTTAAGGTAGAAGTTAAAGTCTTTAACTGCGCTACTGATACGTTGGGAACAGATGTGAGTATTACCAAACTCGCCAGCACCGCATTCGTGAAAAATGGTGCTCCGGTATCCTACACCATTACGGTAAGCAACGCAGGTAAATACACAGCGAAGAACATCGACGTTCGTGATGTACTACCGAAAGGACTGGAGTTACTACCCGCTTCGGCGCCGGACTACAAGGTGTCAAATGGCGTCATTACGAAACGGATTGATAGCCTCCAGGCTGGTAAGTCTACACAAATTGTTTTTGCTGCCCGTATTACGGTGAAAGGTCAGGCGGTGGTGAACAAAGCCGAGATTACTTATCTCGACAATAAAGACACCAACCTGGCAAACAACACATCGAGCGTGACAGTGAAAG
This sequence comes from Spirosoma sp., assembly GCA_025351545.1. GTDB lineage: Bacteria > Bacteroidota > Bacteroidia > Cytophagales > Spirosomataceae > Spirosoma. The sequence continues at coordinate 9,844 of JANXVQ010000132.1, read as the reverse complement.
ACACTTCGACTCACCGCTCCAGCTTGATTGGTTTAGCTAAATCGGTGCTTGGACTACCGAGAGTCGTAGGTGATTCACTCCTCAAAGTTTCGTACAGCTTCGTTGTAAAGAACTTTGGCGACGATACCCTGCGCAAGGTTCAGGTAGGTGATGATCTGGCGTATGCCTTCCAGCCAAATACGCTGCAAACGGCCGTTGTTACGATAACTGGTGGTTCGCTGAAAGCTAACCCAAGCTTCACCGGTATGGGTATGAATACCCAACTGCTTGATTCAACGAGTTATATCCTGCCGGGGGCGTCGCAAATGTTCTCAATAGCCTTAACGGTGAAGCATGCGGCTGGTGATTCGACCAAATCGTTCAACAACCTTGCGAGCGCATCAGGACTGAATAGCCTGACGGCTGTTTCTGATCTGTCAACAGATGGCAGCGATCCCGACCCTGACAATGACGGCAACCCGACCAATAATACGGGCTTCACGAGCTTCACGCTCGGTGTTGGTCAGCCTCAGGGCCCGAGCCTTGGTCTGGCACTCGCAGTTGTTAAGGTAGTGTCACTACCTGATAATTCATACAACGTTACCTACAAAGCAACGCTTAAGAACTTTGGCGATGTGGCTCTAAAAGGTATTGTACTAACTGACAGCCTGATTCGGGTCTTTGCTTCACCAGCGTCTTACAGCGTTGTTAGCGCACCCGCTATTGGCGCCGGCAGTACCTTAGTTGCCAATGCAGGTTTCAATGGAAATACGCAGTCGAATATTCTGACAAGCGCCAGCCAATTGGCCGTCGGTGCTCAGGATACGGTGCTGATTACGGTGAACATCAAGCCTAACGGCAACAATGGTCCGTTCTACTCCAGTGCAACGGTGATTGGCCACACACCCGATTCGAGCCAGGTTGTTAAAGACATCTCGAATAACGGATTTGATCCGGCGCCAGCCGGTTCTGTATCAACAACCGTTCGCTTCGACTTGCCGAAAGGTCTGTTGGGTATTTCTAAATTGGTTGGCGCGCCAGTACTCGTAGAAACAGGTATCTACGACGTCCCATACACGATTACACTAAGTAATATGGGAACTGTACCCCTTAAAAAGGTACAGGTAGTAGACAATCTATCCCAGACCTTCGGTCATGGCGCACTGATTGTAAGCAACCGGGTTAAGGTTACAAGCACGGGCAGTGTAACTGTCGATTCGCTCTATACCGGACAAGGTTTGATTACAAAGGTTCTGGTTGATTCGTTGAGTACACTGGCAGTAGGGGCCAAAAGCAACCTTAGCTTCATTGTTCGGGTCGATGTGAAGAATGCAGATTCGCTGACATTCTTCAACACTGCTCAGGGAACGGCCTTGACGCCAACGAATGAGGTTGTCACAGATGTATCAACAACGGGTATCAGCAATGATCCGGACAATGACCTTGACCCACGCAACAATAGCCAGCCAACACCAATTGTGCTGAATGGTCTTTCGACTACTTCATATATTGGCCTGGCAATGGCCATACGCGATACGGCTCGGCAGACTGACGGTAGTTTCAATGTGACGTATCAGATTGTTGTAAAAAACTACGGTCCCGCTATCCTGAAGAATGTGAGTGTGAGCGACACCCTGTCGAAGGTCTTTAACAGCCAGACTGGCGCGACCTTCTCCATTGTTCGGGCACCATTTACAACCTCAACAGGGAGTATGCTGAAACTTAACCCTAACTTCAACGGTGGTTCTGACCCCGTACTGGTTCTGGGCGATAGCACAAGCAGACTGGCTGTTGGTAAAGTAGATACGCTTCGAATGATTGTGAATGTGGCAGCAAACGGCAGCACGACTACCTTCCTTAATACGGCTTATGGTTATGCCAAAGCGCCATCGGGTACGGTGAGTGATGTGTCGACGATCGGGTTGAATCCTGACCTGAATGGTAACGGAAATCCAACCGACTCGAACGAGCGCGAAGCAACTCCGCTGAACCTGCCACCGACGTTCCAGACGATATTCATTCCGGAAGGCTTCTCGCCAAACGGTGATGGTATCAACGATCTGTTCGTCATTCGCGGAGTCGCCGGGTTAACCGTAAGCCTGGAAGTTTATAACCGTTGGGGTCACCTGGTCTATAAAAACGACGAGTACCACAACGATTGGGATGGTAAGCCAAATACAGGTATCTTGACTAGCTCGGATGCTAGTGGTCTGCCCGACGGAACGTACTACTACGTGATTAATACCAGCGACGGACGCAAGTTTGTACGATACATGACGATTAACCGCTAATACCGATGTCAAAACAGTTTTCAATCAAACATTGGGCATTTGTGCTGCTACTGATCCTTGGGATCGGTAGTGGCCAGGTCCGGGCGCAGCAGGACAAGATGTTCTCGCAGTACATGTTCAACATGATGGCCCTTAACCCGGCTTATGCCGGTAGTCGCGATGTGCTGAGCATGTCGGCTCTTTATCGAAACCAGTGGGCTGGCCTGCCTGGTGCTCCGCAAACAGCAACGTTTACGGCTGATATGCCTCTTAACAATGAGCGGATTGGCGTTGGCGTGCAACTCTACACTGACAGAGCCGGGGAGTTTCAGGAAACGGGTGGGTTTGCTTCGTATGCTTTCCGCATTAAAATAGGCGCAAAAACCACGCTGGCTTTAGGTTTACAAGGGGGCGCATCGAGTTATCAGGCCAACCTGGCTAATGTGCGAACGTCACCCGATGGTGCAGTAGATCCGTCTTTTGCCAGTAACATCTCCAAGATACTGCCTAACTTCGGTACAGGTATCTATCTGAGCAATGACCGGGCGTATTTAAGCCTGTCAGCCCCTCGCCTGATCAAGAACAAATTGAGCGAGTATAACGTAGGCGATTATCGGTCGGTACAAGCGCGTCAGGGGTATTTAGCCGCTGGTTTTGTGGTTGGTATTAGCCCGGTTGTTAAAATGAAGCCGTCGATGCTTATCAAGTATGCAGAAGGCGCTCCGCTGGGTTTTGATGCGAACATCAATTTCTGGTTTGCTGACCGCATTGCTCTTGGCGCTTCCATTCGACGGAATCAGTTTTCATCCTGGTCCAAGTATACGACCGATGCTATCGTTGGTATGCTGGAAGTACAATTGACAGATCAGTTTCGGTTTGGCTATGCGTATGACCACACAATGAGCCAGTTGCAGAGTGTAGCCCCAAGTTCACATGAGATTATGATTCGGTATGAACTCGGCTTCGGTAAGAATCGTATTCTGACTCCGCGCTATTTCTAAAAAGCGAAAAACAGAGTTAACGTTTCTATAAAAGAGCGAAAGGGTGACTGGCGAATTAGACTTCGCACTTTCACGTATAATTTTCGGCGCAGTATTTGCTTATTGAAAAGGTATATTCTCCTGTTCTATCAGTGAGGGTATACCTTTTCTGGCTCCATCTCGGCCGCTTACCAACTTTCATAGTGTATGACACGTATCTTTTCCATTCTCGCATTCGCCTGGCTAATGGTCAGCCCGTTGATGGCGCAGTCGCTCACGAAACAGGCCGACCGGCAATTCGATCAGCTAGCCTATGCCAAAGCCATCGAACTATATGAACAGGCCCTTTCTACTCCAACGGCTCTGTCGGATGTTGAACGTCAGGATGCACGGGCTAAATTAGGTTATAGCTACCAGCAGACCCGCGACATGCAAAATGCCGAGCGCGTGTACCACGACCTGATTGGCACGGGTAATCTCTCTGCCGATTATACCAAGTGTTATTTATTTTATGCCCAAACACTGGCTAGTAACGGTAAATACCACCAAGCGCAAGAAGCGTATGATAAATATGGCAGCGTACAAACCAGCGATAAACGCAGTCCATCGTTCTCGAAACTCTACCGCGATGTCAATGCGCTGACCCGGAATGCCGGCAGCTATAAAGTTGAGTTTTTGACTATGAATACCCGACGGGCCGAATTTAGTCCTATGCTCTATAAGGATGGGCTGGTATTTGTATCGGCAGGCGACGGAGGTAATGGAATCAAACGCGTATTCAAATGGAATAATACACCATTTCTGGACTTGTATTACCTGCCGGATCTGAAAACAATTCGGACCTCAAAAGCGTCGAGTCTGGGAGGAGGTGCCTCTTCGTCCAAACGGGTGCGCACGCGATTAATCCGGCCGCTTGGTAGTGATGATTACACCGCGCTAACCGCCAATGATACACGTACAGTTGGTTTCTTCGGCGGAAATAATATTAGCATGGGTTACGAAGATCAGCCCATTAGCGAGTCGGATCGGTTTAGCCGTACATTGAACACGAAATACCACGAAGGTCCTGCAACATTTACTAAAGATGGGTCGCGGGTGATTTTTACGCGTAATAATTTTAATGAGGGCCACTATCGCGAAAGTGCCGATGGCGTGAACAAGCTCAAACTGTATACGGCCACGCAAACAAGTGGAATCTGGAGTAAAGCAGAAGAATTTCCGTTCAATAGCGACGAGTTTTCGACCGGGCATCCTGCCTTGTCTAAAGATGATCAACTACTTTATTTCTCGTCCGACCGGCCAGGTGGTTTAGGCGGCACGGATATTTATGTGTCTAAATGGAGTAATGGTAAATGGAGTGAGCCCGTTAATCTTGGCAAGGAAGTGAACTCGAAAGGGAATGAACTCTTTCCATTTGTGGACGAAAAAGGGAATATGTATTTTTCCTCAGATGGGCGTGCCGGATTAGGTGATCTGGATATTTTTTACGCGCAGCTTACACCCGACGGTCAACAGGGCAAAGTCGTGCGTAATCTGGGAGAGCCAATTAATTCGGCCAAAGATGATTTTGGCATCGTAACCGACGGCGATCGTAACACAGGCTATTTCAGCAGTAACCGTAAAAATGGTGGCGATGACGATGATGTGTATCGGTTCACCCGCCAGGGTTCGCTGTATCCTTGCCGTGAACTGACGCTGAGCATAGTTGATGCCACGTCGAGAGAGCCCCTCGCCAATACATCCGTAGCGATGGATAATCCAGTCAATAATAAACAGAAAGAACTGAAGACCGATGCTGAGGGCATGGTACGGATTTGCCTGGACGTTGACAGTGATTTCAAATTCCTGGCCAGTCGGGAAGGTTATATTAATAATAAAGTTGGTTTTTCGACTAAAGACCTTTCCGACGATCAACCGTCTCGTCTGGAAATTCTGTTAGACAAATCCACAGAGGCCGAAAAATTCGGTACGACAATGCTGCGTGGGCGTGTGATGACCCAAAATAACAGGAAGCCTGTTAAGAGTGCAAAAGTCATCTCTATAAATGAGTGCGATGGTACGTCGCAGGAAACCACGTCCGATGCGGATGGTAATTATGAATTTATGGTAAAATCGGGCTGCCCTTATGCGCTCGAAGCCCTGAAAGACAACATGGGAACGACTGGTGCTCATGTTGATAAAGAAGGTGTTGGCTCAACCGACCTGTTCATGTTTAAAAAAGGCGACGTAATTAAAATTGATAATATCTATTACGATCGTAACAAAGCAACTATTCGTTCGGATGCGGCTACTGAATTGGATAAAGTGGTTACTCTGTTAACCAAATATCCAGCCATGACGATTGAGATGCGGTCGCATACTGATAGTCGGGCAACGGCTATTTATAACAAAACCTTGTCAGGGAATCGGGCTAAATCGGCGGTGGCTTATCTGAAATCAAAAGGTATTGCAACGAAACGGCTGGTGGCAAAAGGCTACGGAGAAAGTGCCTTGCTGAACAAATGCAAAGATGGAGTGAACTGCCCTGAAGAGGAGCATCAGCAAAACCGCCGGACAGAAATCAAAATTCTGAAATTAGATTAATAGTATTTTCACCCTTGTTTCCGGTCAGGATCGGTGGCGCACAGTCCATCGTTCATATAACGGAATGCACTAAGAAAAAACGCCAACTATCCCGCTACTAAATTCGGGATGTTTGGCGTTTTAGGTTTTTCGCCTAAACCCTTGCAACTTGGCTTTATATTTCAATGTTCGTATGCGTTTTTTTCTCTCTCATTCCTTTGTTTTCTTGCTGATCGGCAGTTTGTTTTTGCTAACAGGGCAACGTGCTCAGGCGCAAAAAGAAGTTCTTTATTCGCAATACCTGATGAATCCGTTGAGCATCAACCCCGCTTATGCCGGTAGTCGGGAGTCCTTCAATTTGTCGGCTTTCCTTCGGCGCAAATGGATTAGTGTTCGTTATGCACCCATAACACAGAGCGTTTCTGCCGATGGCGCTGTTGCCAACGGTCGTATCGGATTGGGATTTCAGGCGTTGAACGACCGCATGGGCTTATTTGCTACCACCGGTGTTTATGGCAGTGTGGCCTATCGCTTCAATTTGCCCGCATTAGCCAAGTTAGCTATTGGTGTTCAGGGCGGTGTCAACGTTCTGCCGATTTATGATGTCACAACAGCGGGGAGCGTAAACCGGGCAATTGGTAGCTTTGGCGTAGGTGTCTATTATCAATCAGACCGCTTTTTTGCTGGTGTATCTGCCCCCGAACTAGGCGGGCAGGTATCTGACGCAACGGGCCGTTTTCTATACAAAAGCGTTCGCCCGATACTATTTCAGGTGGGTGTGCCTTTTGAGGTAGGCGAGGGCACTGTGTTGATTCCATCCATACTTGTATCGAAAATAGTCGATCGGCCACTTGGCGTCGATATAAATCTCCGGGCGTGGTTCAATGAGCAAGTAGGCCTTGGCTTATCGTATCGGCAAAACAGCCCTGGATACATTCAAACCAACTATTTGCAGGCATTTGTCGAATATCAGCTAACGAAAGCTATTCGGTTAGGCTATGTTTTTAATTCGCAAACGCCCGAAAGTCCCAATGCCATACAGTACGACCAAAAAAGTGTTCATGAAATTATGCTTCGATTTTCGCCAAACGTATTAAAGTTTACGTATTAACTTCATGGCGCTTATCTTCTTGACTGTACAATAAGATTTATCGGTAAATTAGCCCCTTAGAAACGTAACTCAACACTCACTTGAAATCCTACGACGAGGTTTCTGGGGCTGGTATGTTGCACTATCTGTCGGCCAACAGTCGTATGCCCAGCCAAGCCATTATTCAGAACCTGTATATTCCCAGCGACCTCGACCGTGAGTTTCCGCTGGCTCCGCATTTTGTTCAGACATTCGGCAGTTATCCGAATTATCTTCATTTCAACGATGATTTTAAGCCTTCGGCTCAGGAACTGTTAAACAACCGGGGATTTTTACTCATTAATCATTCGACTCGGGTGAATGATGAGGGCTGGCAGATCGTTGAGCGAATTTATCAGCACGATGATGGGCTGATTTTGAAAGCCGAATCTGTGGGCGATCGTTTCTTTCGACTCTATGGCTATTACCGAGACGAAGCATCGGCCAAAACGTTACTGGATGGTTTTCAAGATCATAAATATGTTCACGAAGATAATCAGACGAATATTTACCTAATTCAAAGCGGTTTAGGCGGGTTGCATACCGAACAAGTCGAGATCCTGCCGCCTGAAATTGATCTGGACCTACATTACAATGACGATTTCCCCGCCGTTCATAAACGGCTGGTTGGTTTGATGGAACAACCTAAAAGTAAAGGGCTGATTCTCTTGCACGGTGAACCCGGAACGGGCAAAACGACCTACATAAAACACCTCAGTTCGCTGGTTAAAAAGGACATGCTTATTTTGCCGCCCTACATGACCAATTACCTGACCTCGCCCGAAATTATTCCGTTTTTGCTGGACAATAAAGAGTCGATACTTATTATTGAAGATGCCGAGCGGATTCTGCAATCGCGCGAAGCGGGGGGTGATACCAATAGTGTCTCGAACATCCTGAACCTTACCGACGGGCTGCTGGCCGACTGTATGCACATTCAGGTTATTGCCACCTTTAATGCCAGTAAGCATCTGTTAGATAAAGCCTTGCTCCGAAAAGGTCGCCTGATGGTCGATTACGCTTTTGGGAAATTAACGCAAAATAAAGCAAACAGCTTGCTCACTCATCTGGGCACAGACTACCGTACAGATCAGCCCATGACTCTGGCCGACATCTTCAATTTAGACGACCAAACCGTGTCGGGCGAGCGGCAGGAGGTCAGGGTGGGATTTTGATCGGGGAATTATCTCTTACCAAAGTTGCATTGATAAAATAAAGGCTGAATAGTATCAATGCTGTCTGTCCCTCCTTTGTTTAAAGGAATTATATGGTCTTTAGTCCACCCGTATTTGTATCGCTTATCCGGCCCATTCGGAATGGAAGTCCAATATCGATCGCATTTTGGACAATGATCATATCTCTTCAATTTCTCAAACCATTCTTTTTTTGTATGAGTACCTAGTGCAGCAAGTTTCCTCTGTGCATAGGTGTTAGCTCTGCTTCTTCGGCAAGTTTTGCGATATAAATGTACTTTCGAAGAGGAAGATGATGTCCACGTGCTCCAGTTATCATCTCCACAATTTATTGCAGGTCAATTTTTTTGGGCGTTATTAATTACTCGTGCAATTGTTTTATGGCATTTTACCCCACCCCCGGCCCCTCCCCTGAAAACCAGGAGAGGGGTGTGGAATCGGCCTTTTTTAGCCCCTCTCCTGGTTTCAGAGGTGGGGTTGGAGTGGGGTAAAATGCCTCAGAATTTATGATCCCCTACTTAGTGAATTGGATGGTTTACCCATTTGAGATCCATCCGGGCATCCGGCGTCAATGTAGATCGGCAATATCGGCAGGGGAGGTTTTAAGCACCTTTGAATAGTTGACGATTGATTAACTCTGCAAAGAGTAACAGAGCCGTATAAGCTAATCCGGGTACAGCCGTGAGGTGTCCCGATCTTGATAGTTTTAAGCTGGATCGAGTCTTTTTTGATTTGTGTATCTAGAACAATGAAAAGGTGGAAAAAGGAAAACTGAGTGGGCTAGTATATATACTGAATCATTCCATAACTGATGAATAGGGCTTCGGATTTGCGGTTGCACTATCCAGCCTCGACAATCCGGGACTGGTTGGTGCGAAAATTCATACAAATTATATTGATACATTATAATTTGTAAGTAAGAGACAACTTTATTTATTTGGCTTATATAGCTGACTACAAGTAAGTTATATCCTCATCTCGCCAAGTCGTAAGTGCCTGTTAAGACTGCCGACCAGTGCTATACTGGCTGAAGGTTAACCAGCCGGGTAAATCTGCGAGCAGTTCACCCGGCTGGCACTTTTTAATTTGCCCATCAAATTAACACTAAGCATTTGACCAATATGGCTTTAGGTAGTGCCTGAGTGCATTATCCGTCAACTGAAATACGCTGTATGGTTGTAAATAGTTTTATCTATTCATTCTTGGCATAAGAATTGATTACTAACTCTACAAAGTAGTCAACCTGATAACATAAAGCGCCCAGGGGCAAGAGCCTAAGGCTGATTCAGGACGACCTTATACGCCTTTGGGGCGCTTAGCCAACTCTAATCGGCAAGCGCAGTGATGGCCAACTACTTTCAGGATACCACCGTAACATAATAGTACCCTCGATGACTAGATTACTACGAATCAACCAACTTTTTTTTTACACACTAGGGCTGCTGTGGGGGCTGCTTCTGGTTTCCCTGACCAGTTATGGGCAAACCTGTTCCATCACCCAGCGAACCACCGTCTCAGGCTGTTATTCGACTACTGTACCCACCAGCTTCTTTTCGAATGGTGAAATCACCAGCAACGCCATCGTGAGTGTGGAGGTGAGCTGGGCCAATGCCCCGAGTGGCAACATCACCGTTCGCTATGCCGGGCAAACCAAAACTATTAGTCCCGGATCGTATACCACCGTCGGCTCCGGGAGTGACACTCATAACCACGAGCCTGGCCCCGGCCATC
>JANXVQ010000129.1 GCA_025351545.1 Spirosoma sp. | reverse complement strand
GGATTTACAATACCTTTTCCAGTAAAAACTCCACTGGCGACCTGCCTGTAACTACTATCAAAAAAAGACAAACCAAGTAATTGAGCAGAGTTAATCTAGATCATTTATGGCTATACATGCTGTGGAAACAAATGATTTCCGGCATGTCAGTCTCATACATGAACCGTTTTCCAGCGCCCCTGACGGAAAAACCAGACGGCTATACCAGCCAGCAATGTTTCGCTGATGGCCACCGACCAGAATGCGCCCGGAGGTCCCCAGTTCAGGGTGTGAGCAAGTGTATAGGCCAGCGGTATTTCAACGACCCAAAAGCATACAATGTTAATAAGTGTAGGCGTTTTGGTGTCGCCCGCGCCGTTAAGTGCTTGAGTCAGAACCATACCATACGCCATAAATAAATAGCCCAGACAAAATATCCGAAGACATTCTACGGCCACGACAACAACACGTGCATCGTTGTCGAACAAGCCAACGATTGGGGTTGCTCCGAGAAAAAAACCAACACCAACGGCCGCTAAAAAGAGCATGTTGCAGAAAGCGGCCCGCCAGGCGGAGGTCTCTGCACGTTCGGGCTGACCAGCCCCTAAATTCTGCCCAACCAGTGTAGCAGCTGCGTTAGCCATACCCCACGATGGCAGAATTGTGAACATAATAATTCGGATGGCGATGGTATAACCGGCCACAACATCGCTGCCAAATGTTGACAGAATCCGCGTCAGGAATATCCAGCTGGCCGACCCTACCAAAAACTGACTGGTGCCGCCAATCGCTAAACCAAGAAGATGGCGGATAAGGCCTGGATCGGGTGTAATGTCGGATTGGAGAACCCGGATTATACCTTTCTCACGCGTCAGGGCGTAAAGTTGATACAAAACGCCTATTGTCCGGCCAATGGTAGTGGCCACTGCCGAACCCATAACCCCGAGTTCCGGAAACGGTCCCAGCCCGAAAATAAACACCGGGCAGAGGGCGATATTGACGCCGTTGGCTAACCATAACGACCGCATCGCTACAGACGCATCGCCCGAGCCGCGCAGGCAACCGCTCAGCGTATGGAGCAACATGATGGCGGGTGAACTGGCGAAAATTATCCGGGTGAAACCCGCTCCGTTGGCAATGAGTGTTGAGTCACCGCCCATTAGCCGCAGAATGTCTTCGGCAAAAACGAAACCCACTACGCCCACAAGGAGGCCCACTGTGATGGACACCAGAATTACCTGTCCGACGGCTGTGCCTGCTCCGCGTTGGTTTTCCTCGCCAACCCGGCGCGATACCAGCGCCGTGGCTGCCGTGCTGAGGCCAATAGCAATAGAATACACGATTGTCAGTACAGACTCCGTCAGGCCAACGGTGGCAATGGCTTGCGTGCCGATTTTAGCAACAAAAAACACATCGACAACCGCAAACAGCGATTCCATTACCATTTCCAGAATCATCGGAACCGATAACAGGAAGATAGCCCGGTTGATGCTGCCGGATGTGAAATTGGTTTCCGTGCCACGCAGTGCGGCCAGGAATAACCGAAAAAAATTGGTCATTGAAACAAAAAGCTGTGCCGAAGCCGATGGCTACTGACAGCGCATGAATGATGGAAAAAGGAAAATGGCCAGCCCAAAAGGCGGCAGGAACCTGAAGAAGAAAAACCGTTAGGGTTTTTGAGGGAGGAAAATCATGGGCGTTGGGCAACCGCCTGGCGGACGCGTTTAGGCTACAAACTTACAAATTTCTTTTTCTAAAAACCAAATTTGTTTGAGTGAACGGACAAGTGGAGGAGTTGTAATTAGCTAAAAATGAAGTGGTTATCAACTTTTTTGGCAATTGTAGGCGCGTACGTCGCCCGGACGAATCCCGTTGCAAACGCTTCTGTTTCTGGTAAACGGAATGGTGTTTCGAGGGCGTTTATCCCTAAAAGCGGGATGCCCATTCCCGAAATTAGTAGAATTGCCGGGATGATTACCTTGTCGATACGTTCGGCGTCAAGCGAAGTGGCTATGTATAAAACCAGTTTTCGCCTGTGCAAACTATCCGGTGCGTAAAAAGTTAAGCTAATCATGAGCTCTTCACCTTTTTTTCTGAACGATATCGATGATTTTTTGCAAAGCGAACTGGATTCCAACCGCCACGTAAAGGCGGAGCAGGGTGGTATATATTACCCCTCCAAACGGCCAATAAAGCGACTTGGTCTGGCTTTGGAGCCGTTTCCTGAATTACCTGATTGGGTTAACGAGACGCAGATTGATGCGCTTTGGCTGCACCGCCCCTGGCAACTCGATCTGGCAAATTTACCGCCCGATCTTGGCATTCTGTCGCACCATCTTCCCTTTGATGAAACGCTGACAATGGGGTACAATTCCCGGCTGGCGAAACAATTGAATGTCACTGGTGCATTAGCACCATTTGGCTACAAACAGGACACGACAGAAGATGGCACATTGTTGCCTCAGCGTCCGCTCGGAATGCTGGCCGATGTAGCCAAACAGGAGTTTGATTACTGGCTGACGCTCATTAAAAACCTGTTTGGGGGCTACGATCGGGCTGAAGTCGGGCATGGCTCTACCGGCTGGCAAGCTACCAGTTCCCGAATTGCTGTAGTAGGGGCCATGACCGATGTACTTGTGCGGGAGGCTGCTGAGCAGGGTGCCCATTTGTATATAACCGGGTCGTATCGAAAACCCGGCCAGCAAGCGGTAGATGAAACGGGTATTGCTTTCATTGCTGTTGGTCATCGCCGAAGTGAATTATGGGGTCTGCGA
>JANXVQ010000067.1 GCA_025351545.1 Spirosoma sp. | reverse complement strand
GATGGTCCCGCGCTGATCACCCCAACGGGTTTATACAAAAACTCACCCGACGATGCGAGCCAATCGAGCATGTTTTTTAGAACACCCGGTATTCCATGAATATATTCCGGCGTACAAATCAGGACAGCATCTGCCTCCTGAAGTAGCAAGCGGAGTTTATTGACAGGCTCTGAGCTATTTTCTTTGTCGCGTTCGGGACTGAAAGGAGGGATGTCTTCTAAACCGCCGTAGAGTGTAACTGTTATAGTTGGGGGTGCCAGTTCGGCAGCTGCACGAAGCAGGGATGTGTTGGTAGAACCGGCCCGCAGACTGCCTGATATCGCGAGAATTTTCATTTGTGTTCGGGTTAATATTTACCGCAACACTTTCGTGATCTCGTTTAGTTTCTCTATTTTCTGTACAAAATCGCCCTTGAGCTGATTGCGGATAGCTGTCAGATTGTCGAGTGTTTCCTGCAAACTATCGGGTAGGATTTCTTCGAGCACTTCGCGGAAACGTTTGGCGAATGTCGGCGATTTTCCATTGGTTGAAATGGCGATTTTTAAATCTCCTTTCTTTACAACCGAACTAAGATAAAAATCGCACAAATCGGGTGTGTCAGCTACGTTGACCAAGATTCGCCGGACTTTGCAATCTTCCTGCACTTGCCGATTGACAGCATTGTCGTTGGTTCCTACGATAACCAGGTCTTTGTCTGACAGGTAAATCTCATGGTAGGGTTCCTGAATAAGCTGAACTTTAGGGTACTGCGTTGCCATATCCCGAATTTCGGCTCGAATTTCAGACGCAACAAGTGTAATTCGGGCCTCCGGTGAGTTGCCGAGCAGGGCTGTGATTTTTTCCAGACCAACATAACCTCCGCCCACAATGAGCGTGTGCAGGTTTTCAGCTTTTACGAAAATAGGGAAGAGTGTATTCATAAAAAAGCCGTACGTCGTATGTTAACAAGTGGTGATTGGCCTATTGACAAACTTACCACTTGTTAACATACGACGTACACAATACACGGGAGACTCTTTAAAATTTAAATCCCAGGTTAACACCCAGAATCCGGCGTTTGCTATTACCACTGCTCAGCACATCGGCGAATCCATAATGGTATACAAAGTCAAGCATAATTGGTCCGGCGTCGAAACCCAAACCAGCCAGACCATTGATAGTAGCTGCTTGAAAGTCAGCATTTCCTAAATTAAAATCGTTTTTATCGGTGCCCAAAGGCGTTGCATACTCAGCCCCGAGTGCTAACCGAATACCGGATACACCCCGCTCTGACTGCGCTACTTTAACACCGATATAAGCAGGGATATGCAGATAACGCTGATTGATATTAGCTGTAATATCTTTAACACCAGTCACCTGACCATCGCCCGGTTTGAAGAACTGGGAGCTTGAGGTCAGGTATTCAGCACCAATCTGACCATAAATACGGCCGCCACCCCGTACAAAGAAGCCCAGTTGATAGCCTAAACGGCCCGTTAAGTCTTTTCCGTCTACGGTTTCACCTTCAAACCTTGTCGAGTTGGCACCGGCATACACGCCAAATGTAAAATGCTTGTAATTCTGATGATGTTCCTGCCGTTCAGAAGTTTTCTGGCCTCGTTGCCCGTCTTCATACCCTTCGTCGTAGGCCCGGCTTAAATCGCGTTCGTCATACGTTCGATCTGCCTGGCGGCTATTACCACGCTGTTCTTCATACCGATTGTTGTAGCGAGGTTCGTCTTGGGTACGTCGGTTAAAATCACGCCGTTCATCGAAACGTTCATCAAAACGTCGGTCATCCCTGCGATCATCGCGTCGGTATGACCGATCATATTGGTCATACCGATCATTGTATGAGTTTTGCTGCGCAAACACAAGGCTCGTGCTGCATATGCCTGCCGCAAGCAGGGTTATTTTTGATAAAGTTTTCATAAGATACCAAGTTGAGTATTAATTCCTACAACCGTTCATAGATCATGAATGTTTGTAGGAATAAGGGATAAGACATAAGTATTAAAATGGTAAGTGGTTGTTTATTAGGCTGTTGTCAATAGTTGGTTAGCTATTATAGTTAATTATTGATAGCCAATTTCTTGCGTTCAGGCACAAAAAAAGCCGCTCTCCAGTTGAATAGAGAGCGGCTTTGAATTGATAAAATCCTTTTAGAACTTGAATCCTACACTGGCACTCAAAATCCGGCGTTGCGATGTTGCAAAGCCCGCATTTTGGGTAATGGCATCAGTAAAGCCATAGTGGTATGTCAGGTCAAGGAATACCGGACCCGCATCGAAGCCTAACTGACCCAAACCGTTGAATGTACCGCTTTTGAGTTGGAGGTTATTCAAGTTGCCAAACGAGTTGCTGCTTGACCCAATTTGGTTGGCATACTCAAGACCTATCTGCAACCGGACGGCCGAGATGCCACGATCCGATTCAACTAACTTATAACCAATATACACAGGAACCTGAATGTACTTGATGTCGATCTGGTCCTTAATGTTCGTTGCTGTTTGTCCGGAGCCTGCTACAAAGTAGTTTGAACTTGATGCAAAGTATTCTGCGCCGATCTGCCCAAACAGACGACCGCCACCTCGTACGAAGAAACCAGCCTGATAGCCTAAGCGGCCTGTTAAATTGTTTCTGCCTCCGTTGTCAATTGATTCGCCCTTAAACTTGGTTGTGTTCAAGCCCGCATAAATACCGAATACAAAGCTCTTATAATCTTTCTTCGTATTCTTAACGCGATCCGGCCGGGCATTTGTAGTGCCATCTGTCGATGTTGCCGCGCTGTTGGTCGAGTATGTGTTGTTGGGCGTTGTCCCGTTGTTATTCATCGTACCATTGTTCGTATTCGAATTGTTATTCGACATTGTACTTGATGGCGATGTGCTGTTCATCGAATTCGTGCTGTCCGTTGTAGCGGGCGACGTGTACGAGGAGTTTGTTGTTGTGCCAGTCGTTGAATAACTGTTTGTCGTGGTCTGGGCATTCGCAAAGCCGATACCACACAGGCAGACTGCCAGGAGTGAGAATTGACGTTTCATAACGTTGTTGGATGATCGTTGAGTTATATGAAATAAAAAGGGTGTAATCGAAATTACACCCCATTAACAGGCGATTATTGAGCAATGTTTTGAACTATTCCGACTTTTAGAAAAATTTAATTTGCCCGATGAGTCAGGGGAAAGACCACCCTGTTGCGTAACTACTCGCTTCTCATTGTTTTAAATGCATTCATCAGCCCGTTCGTCGAGCTGTCATGTGTGCTAACCGTTGCATCGTCCTGTAACTCGGGAAGGATGCGGCTGGCCAGTTGTTTGCCCAGTTCAACGCCCCACTGGTCGAAGCTGAAAATGTCCCAGATAACACCCTGGACGAATATTTTGTGCTCATACATCGCAATCAGGCTGCCGAGTGTTCGGGGGGTCAGTTGCTTGAACAGAATAGAGTTTGTCGGTCGATTTCCCGGAAACATTTTAAACGGTGTCAGTGCCTTGACCTCGTCTTCAGTCTTGCCCATTTTGCGTAATTCTTCAGCGGCTTCATGTTCGGTTTTACCATTCATCAGGGCTTCTGTCTGGGCAAAATAGTTGGCCATCAGAATTTTGTGATGTTCGCCAATGGGCCGTTGGCTAATAGCCGGAGCCAGAAAATCGCATGGAATTAGTTTTGTTCCCTGGTGAATAAGCTGATAAAAAGCGTGCTGGCCGTTGGTACCAGGTTCGCCCCAAATGATCGGTCCTGTCTGATAGTCAATTGGATGCCCTGCCCGGTCAACCGATTTGCCATTGCTTTCCATGTCACCTTGCTGAAAATAAGCAGCAAATCGGTGCATATATTGATCGTAGGGCAGAATAGCTTCGGTTTGCGCCCCAAAGAAATTATTGTACCAGATACCGATCAAAGCCAAAATAACGGGCAAATTCTGGTCTGACGGTGTGTCGCGGAAGTGCTCGTCCATGGCGTGAGCGCCGTTCAGCAATTCCTCGAATTTGTCGAAGCCAATGTACAACGCAATCGAAAGACCAATGGCCGACCAGAGCGAATACCGACCGCCAACCCAATCCCAGAAACCAAACATGTTTTCGGGGTCGATACCAAATTTCTCAACATCTTTCTGGTTCGTAGACAGGGCGGCAAAATGTTTGGCAATAGCCGCTTCGTCTTTTGCTGTATCCAGAAACCACTGCCGCGCCGTTTGGGCATTGGTCATGGTTTCCTGCGTGGTAAAGGTTTTGGAGGCAATAAGAAACAGTGTTGTTTCGGGTTTAACGTTCTGCAACGTTTCGTAGATGTGAACACCATCGACATTTGAAACGAAGTGAACGCGTAGTTTTTTATCGTCGGCATAGGCCTTCAACGCTTCTGTCACCATGACTGGGCCAAGGTCAGAACCACCAATACCAATGTTCACGATGTCGGTAATGGCTTCGCCGGTGTAGCCTTTCCACTCACCCGACCGAATCCGCTCTGTGAACGATTTCATGTGGGCCAACACGCCGTTTACGTCTGGCATTACATCTTTACCGTCTACCAGAATTGGCGTATTCGAGCGGTTTCGCAGGGCAACGTGCAACACGGCACGATCTTCGGTCCGGTTAATTTTGTCGCCCGAGAACATCTTGTCGATGGCACTTTTCAGGCTGGCCTGATCGGCCAGTTGTTCCAGTAAACCAAGCGTTTCGGTAGTAATTCGATTTTTTGAAAAGTCGAGAAGAATGTCGTCAAACTGGCGCGTGAATGTTTTAAAACGCGTCGGGTCTTCGGCGAACAGATCGCGCAGGTGGCGGTCTTTCAAATTATGATAGTGGCCTTGCAGTTGGGTATAAGCCGGTAAATCTGTGAATCGATGATTGGCGAGCATAAGGAATTTCTATTTTACAGTACTCGGTTTACATTTGTTGGCAGGTCGCCGTAACCGTTAATGCGTCAACCTGCCGAAAACGACAAACCTACGCTGGTTGTCGGCACGAATATCGTCAATCCCGGCAATCTTTTTTCCTCTATTTTTGCGCTTCCTTTCCAACAGAGAGGGGAGACTTTTTTGATATTACTACCTTCCTTAATGAATCAAAAACTTTTTTATTCGCTCGTTCTGGTCAGTTTGGGGGCCTTATTTTTCATCCCCTTTTTGGGTGGCGTTCGATTATTCGATTGGGACGAGATCAATTTTGCCGAATGTGCCCGCGAAATGATTGTGTTGAGCGACTATTTACATGTACACATTGACTTTAAACCATTTTACGAAAAACCACCTCTGTTTTTCTGGTTTCAGTCAGCTATGATGTATGTCTTTGGCATCAACGAATTCGCGGCCCGGCTCCCGAACGCCATTTGTGGTATCATCACCCTGGTTTACCTCTACAATCTTGGCCAGAAACTACACGGTCATCGCTTTGGGTTGCTCTGGGCGCTGGCTTATCTGGGGTCTGTGACACCCCACTTGTACTTCCGATCCGGCATTATTGACCCGTTTTTCAACCTGTTTATTTTCGCTGGTTTAGTCAATCTGATTTTTGCATCCTGGAAGCGAGAACGACTCAGTAGTATGCTGTTAGTACCAAAAAATGAGTGGACTTACTTGCTACTGGCGGGGCTTGTGCTGGGTCTGGGAATCATGACCAAAGGCCCTGTAGCCTACCTCATTGTTTGTCTGGTGCTGTTCGTTTACTGGATGCTGAGCCGGTTCCGGTGGTTCATTACGCCCTTGCAATTTCTGGCGTTTTCGCTGGCGGCTTCATTCGTTTCGTTAGCCTGGTATGGTCTTGATATTTACCTGAACGGCCCGGCGTTGATGCGCGAATTTCTGACCTATAACTTTCGCTTATTCAGCACTCCCGATGCTGGCCACGTTGGCTTTCCCGGCTATCATATCATCCTTCTGCTAGTTGGTTGTTTTCCCGCGTCGATTTTCGCCATTCGGGCGTTTGGGCCCCTGTTTATTGAGCGTAATTACCAGCGTGAATTTCGGCGGTGGATGCTGATTCTATTCTGGGTTGTGCTGATTCTGTTCAGTATTGTGCAGTCGAAAATAGTGCATTACTCCTCCTTATGCTATTTCCCGCTTACGTACTTTGCCGCTCTGACGTTATTGCAGCTTGAGGAACGTAAAATTCAGTTTAACAACTGGTTACGTGCTGGTCTGGTACTAATCGGTAGTATATATGTGGTAGCTATTATCGGCCTGCCTATACTGGCTCATCGCATGGATGTGGTGAAATCGTATGCAGATCAGGACGCGTTTACCCAGACCAATTTAGATGCGAAAATTAACTGGACAGGCTGGGAAGTGCTGCCCGGTGTATGGTTGTTTGGTATTTTGATTCTGGCGATTATCTGGTTCAATCAGCGTGAAACGGCTCGCGCTTCCCTAACGCTTTTCGTTGGGATGGCCGTTTTTATCACCTTGACTCTCTGGTTTTTTATTGGACGAATTGAAGGGATTTCACAGGATGCTGCCATGCGGTTTTTCGAGCGGGCGCAGGGTAAGAATGTGTATGTGAAAACCTATGGTTATCATAGTTACGGCCCTTATTTTTATACGCAGAAACAGGCCGTTACCAACCCTGATTATTACAATGACGAATGGCTTTTGCGTGGTCGGATCGACAAAGACGTTTGGTTTATTCGCAAAGCCTCCGACCAGCCAACCCTGCTCGACTCGCTCTCCGATGTTAAAAAAACAGGTGAAGAAAACGGGTTTGTCTTTTATCAACGAAAGGCGAAGTAAAGACCGTTGGGTAAAAAACTAACTCGAAATATCAAATAGCCAGTTGGACTTTAGGCTGATTTAAAACCGTTTCCAGCACTGAGCGGTTATAAATTCTATGGCTCTAAATACCACGATTCAAACAGTATCAGTTCAGGCTATTTGTGTCAGAAAAACGACCAGACAAGTTATGCTCTTCTGGCTGATATTTGGCTTGTCGGCTTGCAGTCACACCAGTCAGCCGGGCTCTGGTGATCAGAAAAGGCTGCGAATTTCTGTCGGAGAAATTAAAGACGTGTCGTTGTCCATTCGTGGAGATGGTTCGTCGGAGTTAGTTGGCACATCCGATAATCAGGAAGTTGTCGAAGTATCCAGACAACAACTTGCTCCAGCAGTTGACACGCTTAATCGCAACAATACCGTACCAACAATTTTCCAGATAAAAGGAATCACTGTTGGTACGGCAAATATAATTTTCGCCAAAAAGCCGTTGGGTAGAACAGGCCCCGGTGATGTTGTGCGTACGTATATTGTGCAGGTTACGGCCAAATAGTCAGGATGTTTCTGTGAGGTCGGTTACTTCTAACCGACCTCACA
>JANXVQ010000065.1 GCA_025351545.1 Spirosoma sp. | reverse complement strand
CAGGGCATCGGCACCGAGTCGAATAGCCACCTGTGCTTCGGTAAGAGTGCTAATGCAACAAATTTTAACTCTGGTTCGGAACGGAGATTGCATTGTTTCGGGTTGGTTAATAAAAACTCCGGCGACAAATATATGGTACGCCAGCAATAGTATGGTTCAGCAGTCTCCCGTCGATACCTATGCCTCTCTCCGCATTCCTGAGTTTCGTTATTTTGTAATGAACAGTTTCCTGATTACAGCTACATTGCTGATTCAGGAAGTTATTCTGGGCTACGAGCTTTATAAAATTACCCACGATCCGCTCATGCTGGGTTTGGTAGGACTGGCCGAAGCCCTGCCGTTTATCGCTTTGTCGCTGTTTGGCGGTCATTTGGCCGATCGGCGAGACAAAAAACAGATTCTGCTCTGGAGTTTACTGGTAATTCTGCTTGGTTCCGTTATTCTATATCTGGTATTTCAGCCCTCAATTGCCATAAATCTGTCGCAAACAGCGCGATTAGCGACAATTTATGGTGTATTAATGTTGATTGGTACCGCCAAAGGGTTTTACTCACCCGCCAGTTCATCGATAAAACCGTTTTTGGTGCCGCGTGAACTGTATGCTAATTCAGCCGCCTGGAGTAGTTCATTCTGGCAGGCTGGCGCTATTCTTGGTCCGGGCCTGGCGGGATTTTTATATAGCTGGGTCGGCTTTGATAACTCCCTGATTGTCGTCATTGCCCTTCTGGTCGTTTGTTTTCTGCTTATTACGCTCATTGAACGCAAGCCAACGCCTGTTAGTGATGCACCCGTTTTGAGTCTTCGCGAAAGCCTGAAAGAAGGGTTCCGATTCGTATTTAAAACCCAAATTGTTCTTTACGCCATCTCACTCGATTTGTTCTCGGTATTGTTTGGGGGTGTTGTTGCCATTCTGCCAATCTTTGCCGAAGATATCTTGAAAGTGGGTGCCGAAGGGCTGGGATTCCTGCGGGCCGCTCCATCGGTGGGGGCATTGCTGACAATGGCCTACATGACCAAAAATCCACCCACTCATAATGCCTGGCGAAATATGTTGCTGGCCGTAACCGGCTTTGGTATCGCTACGATTGTGTTTTCCCTGTCAACGAATTTTTATTTATCGCTCATTATGCTTGGCTTGACGGGCGCATTTGACAGTGTGAGTGTGATTATCAGACAAACAATTCTGCAAATTTTTCCGCCTGATCATATACGCGGTCGAGTGGCGGCCGTCAATGGTATTTTTATTAGTTCATCGAACGAGATTGGCGCGTTTGAATCGGGTTTGCTGGCCCGGTTACTAGGCACGGTGCCGTCGGTTATGCTTGGTGGCGTTGTTACGCTGGTCGTTGTAACATACGTATATACCAAGTCGAAGGCATTGTTTTCTGTGCGATTGAGCTAATAAGAATCCGCCCGGCTACCGTCTTGTCAGAGGGTCGTCGGGCGAAGGCTGAAACCCGTAAGAAACCACTCACGCGTAGGCAGGCCACCTGTTAAAGTCGATTATAAATTTATCAATATCAATCTGCTCATTGAGCAGAACGCGGGCGTTAAAAACCTCCCAGAACAATTCATCTGAGATTTGGCAATCTCGTTGCAACCGAACCATATCGCGGATGCTTTCTTTGAGTTGCTGAACCGGCATTTGCACCTGACAAGGGCGATATTGGGCAGTTTCCATAATCTCTGGTTTTAGCGTGCGAGTTTTTTAAACACCCTCCTGCTTCAATTGTTTTTGAAAAAAAGATGGCTTATTGACAAGTAGTTAGAAAAATCATATTCTTCCTTTTATGTACGTGTCGGGAAGCGATTGTTGACCCGGCATGATGCAACTATTTTTTTCCAAACTTTTTTAATCAGTTGATTATCAATCATACTATGAAATACCTTAACCTAATTGTAACCGTAGCTATTGTCAGTACCAGCCTACTGGCTCTAAGACCTCCAGCCAGCCCGAAACCGATAAAACTGGTAAAAGTATGGGAAACGGATACCACACTACGCATACCTGAGTCGGTGCTTTACGATGGCCACAAAACGTTGTATGTTGCTAATATCGACGGTAAACCCGGTGCGCTCGATGGTAACGGTTTTATCTCTAAAGTGTCACTCGATGGTAAAATCGAAAACCTGCGCTGGACCTCGGGCCTGAATGCTCCTAAAGGCATGGGCTTGTATAAAAATAAGCTTTATGTAACGGATATATACCGGCTCATATGCATCAATACCGAAAATGGACGGGCCGAAAAAACATGGGATGGTGTTGGAAAGAACGCTTTTCTGAACGACGTAACCGTAGCAAAAGATGGAACGGTCTACGTTTCAGATAACCAGAATGATAAAATTTATCGTTTAAAAGATGGGAAGTGGGAAGTGTGGCTGGAAGGTGAACAGCTTAACAAACCAAATGGTGTGCTGGCCGTTGGCAAAGACAAACTTTTGATCGGCAGTACCAAAATCGGTGCTTTACGGTCAGTGGATGTGGCGACGAAAGTGATGACAACCCTTGCCGACGGTATGGCTGCAACAGACGGTATCGTGTCGGAAGGGAAAAACAATTACTTCGTGTCGGACTGGAACGGTCAGATTTTTCACGTCAACGCCGATGGTACAAAAGAGCAACTGCTCGACACCCGCCAACAGAAAATCAATGCAGCTGATATTGATTACGTTGCCAGAAAAAAACTGCTGATCGTACCGACGTTTTACAAAAATACATTAGTGGCCTACCGCGTCGAATAACATAATGTAGAGACCCGCACCGGCAATACCTTGCACTCTCATTCGCGCCAGCCTGTGTATTTAAAAAACCATTCGGGGTAAAAAAGAGAGAGCAAGGGATTGCGGGTCTCTACATGGCTAATAATTGCTTGATGGCCGCTTGTGTTTTTTCGGCCCCAAAACCCGTCATGGCCTGGTTCATGGCTTGCTTAATAAGGTCGTTGCCCAAATTGCCGATGCTGCCCTCGTGCGTATGATGCAGGTTACGGGGTGGCGCATATGTATGGTCGGCAATCTCTTTACCAACGGTTCGGTATGCTTCGCGGAAAGGCACGCCCTGCAACACCAGTTCGTTTACGCGCTCAACGCTGAACAGCAAATCGTACTTGGAATCGTCTAAAAGATTGGATTTTACCTGAAGGTGCTCAAGCATGAAATCGGTGATTTCCAGGCAATCAAGGATTTCATCGAAGGCGGGCATCATAATTTCTTTCAGCAACTGCATATCGCGATGGTAGCCCGAGGGTAGGTTACTCATTACGAGCGTTATTTCCATTGGTAATGCTTTCATCCGGTTGGTTTTAGCCCGCAGTAATTCAGCCACATCCGGGTTTTTCTTGTGTGGCATGATACTGCTGCCAGTCGTTAGCGCATCGGGTAATACCATAAAACCGAAATTCTGGCTGTTATACAGGCAAATATCCATTGCCATCCGCGAAAGAGTAGCCGCTATAGCCGCCAGCGCCGTTAGTGCCGTTTGTTCGGTTTTGCCCCGGCTCATCTGTGC
>JANXVQ010000141.1 GCA_025351545.1 Spirosoma sp. | reverse complement strand
ACTCGGCCAGCCTGAAACGGTTGATACACAGACGCTCTTTGCGATGGCTTCGACCACAAAAGCTATGACCGCGGCCTGTCTCGGTATAATGGTGGATGAAGGTAAACTTCGCTGGGATGACCCCGTTACGAATTACCTCCCCGATTTTCAGGTATACGACCCGGCAGTTACCCGGGAACTGCGGGTGCGAGATTTGCTGATCCACAATACGGGCGTTGGTAATGCCGATGTGCTCTGGACGGCAATGAAAATACCGTCCGACGAAATACTGCATCGGCTGCGGCTCATCAAACCGTCCTATTCCTTTCGGTCGAGTTTCATTTACCAGAACATTATGTACTTGGCGGCTGGTAAAGTACTGGAGAAAGTTAGCGGCATGCCGTGGGACGTATTTATTCGTACCCGCATTTTTGAGCCGTTGGGTATGAGCCGGACAAAAGCCCATTTTGGTGACGTGACTGATGCTAACCGAGCCAAACCACATATCGAGATTCGTGATTCGGTACGGTTTATAAATAGTAGGCAAGAAGAACAATTGGTCGATGCGGTTGGTCCGGCCGGGTCGGTGTGGACGTGCTCCAATGATGTTTCGGCCTGGATGATTTGCATGCTCGACAGCGCACGATACCGCGACGGCGCGAATGTCAAAACGCTGCTGAAACCCGCTACCTGGGCCGAGTTGTTTAAGCCACAAACCCTCGTGACCGACGGCGAATTTTATCCGACCCAGCAACTTACCAAACCTGTCTGGAAAACGTACGGACTTGGTTGGTTCCAACAAGACTATCGGGGCCATCGCATTAATTTCCATACGGGCAGCCTAACCGGAATGGTCGCTATTCATGGGCAACTGCCTGACCAGAAGGTAGCCGTTTATGTGCAGGGTAACCTCGATCATGCCGAACTGCGTCATGCGTTGATGTTTCGGGCGTTCGATGAGTTTGCTTTAGGCTTGAGCCGCGACTGGAGTGCGGAGTTCCAGAAACTATATAGCGGACTAAAGCAAAAGGCAAAAGTGGCCGAACGCAAAGCCGATAGCACTCGTGTGCTGAACACCAGCCCATCATTGCCTCTAACCGCCTACGTTGGTTCATATACCGACCCGCTCTATGGCAAGGCCGATGTGACACTGCGAGACGGCAAACTCTACTTTTCCCTCAACAACCTAATGACAGGCTACCTTACTCACTGGAATTTCGACACATTTCGACTAACCTACGACCAATTCTGGAATGGTAAAGATCCGGTTAGTTTTGTGCTCAACACCCAGGGTAAAGTAGCTAAACTAACAGAATCTGGTCTCGAACTTGCCAAAGTGCCAGACGGAACGGGAACAGGTGTAGCCGAACGATAAAGCGCTTATAATTAACTTTTTATACAATCCAATAAACGACTATGTCTGTAAAATTTGTCTTTTTTTTAGTATTTATTACAACCCTTTCGGTTAGCGCTCAATCGACTCAAGAACGCGTGCGACAATATCGGCAGACGAAGGAAACGGCCCTGATGGATGAATATCGGGCGTTCTTGTCTATTCCAAACGTCTCGTCAGATTCGGTTAATATTCGTAAAAATGCTGCCTTCATCCTGCAAATGATGAAGCAACGGGGCATTTCGGGGACGCTGCTCGATGGTCCTACGCCCGGCACCACACCGGCTGTATTTGGCGAAGTGAACGTGCCGGATGCGAAGAAAACAATCATTTTCTATGCTCATTATGATGGCCAGCCTGTCAATCCTAAACAGTGGGCCGAGGGTTTACAACCCTTTGTTCCCGTGTTTATTACGGCTCCCACTGAACAGGGAGGCAAAGTCGTAACAACCTATAAATCGGGTGATCCAATCGACCCCGCCTGGCGGCTCACGGGCCGGGGAAGCTCCGACGATAAAGCGGGCGTGATGACTATTCTGAACGCCTACGACGCGCTGGTAAAGAGTAAAATCGCGCCAACGGTTAATTTGAAATTTTTCTTTGAAGGCGAAGAAGAAGTGGGTTCTACGCACCTGGGTGAAATTTTTGATAAACATCGTAACAAACTAGCCAGCGATATCTGGATTATTGCCGATGGCCCGCGTCATGTATCGGGGAAGCGGGTTGTGCAATTTGGCGTTCGGGGCGATGTAAATATGAACCTGACCGTTTATGGCCCCAAACGTCCGCTCCATAGCGGCAACTATGGCAACTGGGCCCCTAATCCGGCCATGCGTTTGGTGAAACTTCTGGCCAGTATGAAAGACGATAATGACCAGGTCGTTATCAAAGGGTTTTATGATGATGTTGTGCCGCTCACTGCCAGCGAAAAACAGGCTCTGGCCAAGGTGCCGAATATGGAAGCGGCTCTGAAAAAGGAATTAGGTATTGCTCAGCCCGATGGCAATGGTATGCCGTTTGTCGAGCTGTTGATGCGCCCCACGCTGAACATCAATGGTATCCAGAGTGCTAATGTTGGCGCTATGGCGGGTAATATTATTCCGACTAAAGCGGAGTCCGTACTCGACTTACGGCTCGTTCGGGGTAATGATTTTACCCGACAGATTGGCCGAGTAACCGACCATATTCGTACGCAGGGCTACCATGTCATCGACCACGACCCTACCGATGCGGAACGTCAGCAGTACCCAAAACTTATCAAAATCAGTTCTGGACATGGCTACAATGCCCAGCGGACGCCAATGGATTTGCCCATTGCGCAGGAAATTATTGCCGCCGTGCAGACAACCAGCCCCGATCCCATTGTCTTATCGCCCTCTTCGGGTGGTAGTTTGCCGCTTTATCTCTTCGACAAGGTATTGAAAGCTAATGTGTTATCGGTTCCTGTTGTCAACTACGATAATAACCAGCATGCAGAAAACGAGAACGTTAAAGTACAATATCTGTGGGAGGGTATCGAGATAATGGCTGCGATTATGCTGATAAAGTAAGATCCAAAAACGGCTAATTCAGGACATAGAACTTTATTCAGAAATTTAAAATTTAATCGTGTTGAGTGAAACAATTTGACTCTATTGAATGTATATACATCAAATACTTTAACACGTAATTGAAAATTAGTAAACTATGGAAGCACAACAAGCCACTGCAACTACCTGGGCTATTGACCCTACGCACTCTGAAGTACAGTTTAAAGTAAAACATCTCGTTATTTCGACAGTAACGGGTTCGTTCGGTCAGTATGAAGGGCAGGTAGAGTCTACAGGTACCGATTTTGACGGTGCAAAAGTCTCATTTTCCGCCGATATAAACAGTATCAGCACAGGCAACGAACAACGGGATGGTCACCTGAAATCGGGTGAGTTCTTTGATGCTGAGCAGTTTCCAAAATTGACGTTTGTATCAACATCGATGACGAAAACGGGCGATGAAACCTATTCACTCGTTGGTGATCTGACCTTGCGCGGGGTTACAAAATCTGTAAC
>JANXVQ010000520.1 GCA_025351545.1 Spirosoma sp. | reverse complement strand
TTTCTGACGTAAACAACCTACGTTATGAAACCGATTGATCGTTTTGTTACTAATTTATTCGAAAATCCGACGGTGGCATCGCTGTCTCGACAAGATTTTCTCCAGTTAACGGGTCGCAGTTTGGCCGTTGGTGCCTTGGGTAGTACGCTTGCTTCGTGCGAAAAAAAACCAGAAGCAACTAACGCAGCTACGCCAACAGCCAGTACGCCCAGTGGACCAGTGCCAAAATTACCGGCCACCTCTCCCCCGGCCGATGTACCCGCCGATTCGAGCAAAGCAATTGAACTGGAGCAAATTAAAGCTAAAACCGAGCAGCAGGAAGGCTCCACGCCCACCCCGTTATCCGAAGACCAGCGCGTTGGTTATGCCCTTGTTGGACTTGGCCACCTGACACTCAACCAGATTTTGCCGGCTTTCGGTGCCTGTACAAAATCGAAAGTAGTTGCCTTAGTGAGCGGTAGTGCCGAAAAAATGCAGAAGGTAGCTGTGCAGTATGGCGTTAAAAAAGAGAATTGCTACAGCTACGCTGATTATGATAAACTGCGTGACAACAAAGAGGTCCAGGCCATCTACATTGTGCTGCCCAATGGCATGCATGCCGAATATACAGTTCGAGGGGCACAGGCGGGCAAACACATTCTGTGCGAAAAACCCATGGCCAATTCAGCAGCAGAATGTCAGGCAATGATTGACGCCTGTAAAAAAGCAAATCGCAAATTGATGATCGCCTACCGGATTCAGTACGAACCCCATAATAAGATGGTGCGTGAAATGGTCCGGAAAGATCAGTTTGGTAAGGTAAAAAGCATTATAGCCAACAACGGTCAGAACTCCGATAACCCCAAACACTGGCGATTTAACAAAGCGCTGGCCGGCGGGGGCTCTTTACCCGATGTGGGCCTGTACTGCCTGAATACGATCCGGTTTGTGCTGGGTGAAGAACCAACCGAAGTCATGGGTTATGTGCATAGCACACCTAACGATCCACGTTTCAAGGAGGTAGAAGAGCAGGTAAACTGGCTGATGAAGTTTCCGAGCGGAGTGCAGGCCAGTTGCGCTACCAGTTACGGCCACCACGACGATAAGAGCTACAAAGTACTGGCCGACACGGGTTGGATAAAGATGGACCCGGCGTTTCTGTATACCGGCTTACAACTGGAAACCAGTCAGGCGCAGGGTACAGAAAACCAGATCATTCAGCACAAAATTGCCGATAAAGACCATTTCGCCACCGAGTTAGACCACTTTTCGGAATGTATTGCCGAGAATAAAACGCCCTTTACACCCGGCGAAGAAGGTTTGCAGGATCAGAAAGTTATGGAAGCCATTTATCAGTCGGCGCGAGATGGGAAACCGGTCAAACTACCAGCGGTGAATAAGAAAGACGCTTTCCGAGGTCCAGAGCCGAAGCAAGCTTAGTTTTTAATTGGGATGTGTAACCCGCATCCCAATCAAAATAAATTACAACACGACAAACTCAACCCGCCGATTTTTTTTGCGGTTCTCCTCGTTATTATTTGGCGCCACGGAGTCGATTGGCCCCCGACCAACGGCTTTCAACCGGCTTTTTATAATGCCTTTACCAACTAAATAGTCAATGACTGCCTGGCATCTGTCGCGGGAGAGTTTTGTGTTTAAATCAAAATCGCCCTGATTATCGGTATGCCCGCGAATCTCGACTTGCGCCGACAGATTTTCCAGTAATAACGTATACAATTGATCAAGTTCAGGATAAGACTCGGGGCGGAGAACAGGGCTGCTTTGGTCGAAGTAGAGCGCCTTTAGCTGAATAGGTTTGCCTTTTTCTATTGGTCCAAATGGCTTAGCGGCTACAATTGGTATGGACGCTGCACTTACAGCAACTGGCGCCGTAACAGCCGGTTTCACAACGGGTTTGGCTTCAGGAGTCGCACTTGCGGCCAGCGGTTTGGCAATGGGCTTCGTTTCCGCAGGCGGGTGTTTCGCTAAAATGAATCGTGCTTCATTCTGTAGACTATCCAGCTTTATTGACTTCACAAAATTGGCATACCCGTCGGCAATACTGCTCAATAGATAGGTTCCTTTGCTGGGCAGTTCTATTCTGGATAAGCCTGTCGTTGCATCAGGTGTAAGCGTGAAGGATGTGGCACCGGTAGCCTTGCCACTAAGGGTGAAACGGGCGGTCAGAATAACTTTGTCGGTCTGCCTGTCAACGGCCCAAATAGTGAGACCAATGGTTGTCCGGGTTAATTCGGCATCGAATTCATAGCGATTACCCTGCGGTGACAGGGCAATCGTCATGTTGCGTTTAACAGACGAATAACCGGTGGCACTAACCTCCATAAACAACTCATCGGGCGCACTAATTGTACGTTCGAGCTGGCCACTGAGCAGCGCAATCCGTTCCGTTTTACCCGTAGCTCGCGACCTGATTGTTACCACAGCCGATGTGAGCGGCTTACTAATATCTTCCGAAAAAGCTTTGATCGTTAAAACACTAGGTTTGGTTTTCCGAACGGGATCAGGCTGAAAAAATGGCAGTACAGGCTCCATTTTATCACCCCAAGTTCCATTTGTGGTCGGCCAGATAACAAGGTCGCCACGATTGAGTACTAGCTCAAAAGACAATCCATACCATGCTGTCGCCAGTATTGCCAGTCCAATGTAGCGGAGCATGAGCCACCTATTCATTCGTGAAGGGTATATCCTGTTTTGATGTCGTTATCCAAAAACCGGATATGCCACTTATCCTACTCACTGCGGCTAATGATGAGCCGTGGTCGAAACCGGCGGATTAATCATAATATGTGCCCGGTGGGTTCCGGGGTCCATAATCCAGGGCATACCGGGCGCTTCGGGCTTTACAGGCAATCCCGTACTTTCGGCAGTGGCGTAGGGAATATAAACGACATAACGCAGGTAGCCATCTTTCACAACGCCGGTAGAAACATCGTAATCTTCGTCTTTAGCTGTATAAGAAAATAACGTTGACGGATGGGCTGGCATCATCAACTTTTTATCCTTCACCTCCTGTTCGCGCATTGCCAGAATCTCGGCCGACTTTTTACCCTCTTTCTTCAAAAGTCTTCCCCGCTCCATAAATGGGTCCAGATCGCGATGGTAGCAAGACACGCTCAATCCTTTCTGGGCTGGATCATCGGCCAGACAGATTAATTCGTTGGTTCCTTTTCTCAACACAACGAACTCATTTTTAGGCGAATACCCATATATAGTGGCTCCATCACGCTTGTCGGCCGGAGCCGCCAGCACCGCAGTTTTGATCTGCATATCGGGCGACGGAATGGTGGGCGTTTGAGCCAGCGTTGTAGCGACTATCCCGTGTAGGGCAATAAAGATGATAGTGGTTTTCATAGGTTCTAAAAGGTTTAGATGTGCTGGCGCGAGG
>JANXVQ010000008.1 GCA_025351545.1 Spirosoma sp. | reverse complement strand
GCCCAGGGAATGGTAGAGGCATTGCTACTAAAATACCCGCCGTATGGACAGCCCCGTTCGCATACTGTTCGATGCTGGCATTGCGCCCGACCTTGCTGATAGTGAATAGGTTTTGGTTCCGTCAGGTGAGCAGCCCGCCCAATAATAACGTGTCGGTCGGTATAATGTGCGGCTATCTGTTTCTTAAAATGTGATTCTACACAAGACATCTCGTGCGGAGGTAGAAACTCGCCATCTGGCAAGGTGGCCAGTCCGTCTTTATTGCCGGTAATGCCCGCAAATTTCTCAACGTGGCTATACCAGGGAGCCATGTCGGCATATCTAATAGGCCAATCGACAGCGAATCCGTCGCGGGCCGGGCCTTGAAAATCAAAATCACTCCAGCGTTGTGTTTGTCGCCCCCAGGTTAGCGATCGCCCACCCACCTGGTAGCCGTGCATCCAGTCGAAAGGCTTTTCCTGAATATAGGGCTGATCGCTGTCTTTGGCGAAAAAATGCCGCGTCTCTTCGTGAAACGCATAATTCCGGCTGGCAATCGAATACTCCTGCCGGATGTGGAGCGGAATCTGCCCCCGATGTTCCAACTCCCAGGGATTCAGGTTGGCCGTAGGATAGTCGGTAACGTGGCTCACTTGCCGTCCTCGTTCCAGCAATAAGGTGCGAAGGCCGTGTTCGGTGAGTTCTTTTGCCGCCCATCCGCCACTAATGCCGGAGCCAATAACGATGGCGTCGTAGCGATTTGTCGTACGGGTGCTGTCTTTCTGGCTGTCAATGGGTAGGTTAGGCATATAGTGCAAAGCAGATGGGTTTGACTTTTTAACTGTACCGTCCAGACTTTCCTTATTAGCGGGCTTGGGGACGAACAGACGCCTGTAAATACTTGACTCAAAAATTATCTATCCTTACTGATTGGTAAAAAACCAGTACTTTGGTAACAAGACCTAACTTTTTGAGTTAACCCCCTATGCAAGCCCCCTCCCTAACTCCGCCCCGGAATAAGGTTGACTCATTTGAGTCGCCCGATTTCTATTGTCTCGATGACCTGCTAACGGCTGAACATAAACTGGTTCGGTCTGCTGTGCGCAATTTTGTCAAACGTGAGATTACGCCCATTGCTGAAGAGTACGCTCAGCGTGGTGAATTTCCGCAACAACTGGTCCCTAAATTTGGTCAAATTGGTGTCTTTGGCGCTACCATTCCGACGGAATATGGCGGTGGTGGACTCGATCAGATTTCTTATGGACTGATGACGCAGGAAATTGAACGGGGTGATTCGGGGATGCGCTCCTGTGTGTCGGTGCAAAACTCATTGGTAATGTATCCAATCTGGGCTTTTGGTTCGGAGGCACAGCGGCAAAAGTATCTGCCCCGGCTGGCTAAGGGCGAACTGCTTGGTTGTTTTGGTCTTACCGAAGCTAACCACGGTTCTGATCCTGGCGGGATGGAAACTAATTTTACTGAGCGGAGTGATTACTATTTGCTCAATGGCTCGAAGCTCTGGATTACCAATGCCGATATTGCCGACATTGCTATTGTCTGGGCCAGAAATGATCATGGTCGGGTTCGGGGTTTGATTGTTGAGCGTGGTATGGAAGGTTTCTCAACCGCCGAAATAAAAAATAAATGGTCGTTGCGGGCCAGCAGTACCGGCGAATTGATATTTCAGGATGTGCAGGTGCCAAAAGAAAATATTCTGCCCGAATCGTTTGGCTTAAAAAGCGCCCTGAAATGTCTTGAACAGGCACGGTATGGCATTAGTTGGGGAGCGGTGGGAGCCGCTATGGAATGCTACGAAGTGGCCCGGCGCTACGCTCTCGAACGTATTCAGTTTGGCAAACCGATTGCCAGTTTTCAATTAGTCCAGAAAAAACTAGCTGAAATGCTGACCGATATCACGCAGGGACAATTACTCTGCTGGCGACTCGGCATGCTCAAAAACGAAGACCGGGCAACGGTTGCACAAATTTCGATGGCCAAACGCAGCAATGTCGATATGGCTCTGCGGGTTGCCCGGGAAGCCCGCCAGATTCTGGGAGCTATGGGTATTTCGGGTGAGTATCCAATTATGCGCCACCTGATGAATCTCGAATCGGTAAGCACCTATGAAGGTACTCACGATATTCAACTGCTGATTTTAGGGGCAGAAATTACGGGTATTCCGGCCTTTAAATAAATTATTTGTGCCGTTGGTAAGTAGCCAACGGCACAAATAAAACGATGCTTCGTTGGGGAGACACTCATTTTTTACGCCCGGATGTTTTCCCTAGATAAATAGCTGGCTGAGTCGCCAGCGGGCCGGGAGCTAATTGAGACAGGGCTA
>JANXVQ010000999.1 GCA_025351545.1 Spirosoma sp. | reverse complement strand
ACGTACTTTCCGTTTTTTGCCGGTTCGTTGAAGCAGGGTCTGGAAGACGGTTTGCTGAAAATGCACGAAGGTGAAAAAGCTACACTATTGATGCCGTCTATTCTCGCTTTTGGTAGTGTAGCGACTACAGATGGCACCATTCCCGCGAATTCGCCCGTTCGGTTTGATGTGACTCTAAGACGGGTTCGTACTGAAGATCAGCAGATTAATGAGTATATTGCCACCAATAAACTGGTTGTTACAGAAACTACGGCAACTGGTGTGCGATTCATTAAAACGAAAGATAACCCGAATGGAGCTACGCCAACCGCAGGTCAGACGATAAGCTTGAACTATGCCGGCAAACTGTTGCGGGCTACAACCGGGTTTGTTGGTGGTACGGGAACCGATACCAAAGTCGTTGGACCGTCTAAGTATGTAGCCGGTTTTGAGGAAGGCCTGCTTAAACTCAAAGTAGGGGAGAAAGCAACCGTTATTTTTCCATCATCATTAGGGTATGGAACAGCGGGCGCGGCTCAAAATGGAACATACGTTATTCCACCTAATGCACCAATCAGCTTCGATCTGGAAGTAGTATCCGTGAAATAGCTTGTAAGTTTTATCCTTTTGTTTCCTTAATTTCATGCGTACTCCATATGTATTTATTTGCAGTCTCCTGATGATCAGCGGGCTGACTGCTTGTAGTAAAGAAGATGTCGGCCTTACCGACGATAGTATTCTACAAACCAACAAAGACGATATTCTTAGTTATGCGACCAGCAAAGGGCTGTCGGGTACATCGACGCCGACGGGCGTATATTATTCTTTGAACAAAGCAGGTAGCTCTACCATAACCCCGTCTAATGGGCAGGAGGCAGAGTTTAATTACACATTATCTGTATTGTTGCACGGTACTAATAATGTAGTAACAGACAAGCTTATTGATTCGACTTTTGCCAGAAAGTCCAGTTATACTTATCTGGTGGCAACCAATCCAGGTTTAACGGAAGGGCTACTGCGCATGCACGAAGGCGATAAGTCTACCATATTATTGCCCTCTATTTATGCTTTTGGTACAGCGGGGAGTACTGATGGTGCAATTCTGCCTAATTCGCCCGTTCGACTTGATATAAGCCTAAAACGGGTACGGACAGAAGACCAGCAAATAGATGAGTATCTGACAGCAAATAAACTGACTCCTTCAGACGTGTCTATAACTGGATTGCGATTTGTCAGAACACTTGATAACTCTACTGGAAAAACGCCGACTGCGGGGCAAACACTCACTGTGAGATATAGAGGTCAGTTATTAAGAGCCACAACCGCCTTTGACAGTACGGGTGCGGGGACCTATTCGACGGTCCTAGGCCAGTCTGTGCCAGGATTTGATGAGGGTTTATCCAAACTTAAAGTTGGCGACAAGGCAATGATTATTTTTCCATCTAAAATAGGTTACGGGTCTGCTGGCAACGGATCTATTCCACCGTATGCCCCTATGCGATTTGATATAGAACTGGTCTCGGCGCAATAGTTCTCGGCCGGCCGAATACTGAATAGGAGTGGCCTGTGTTAGCTGACACAGGCCATTTTGTTGTTTTTGACCTGTTAGCAACGCTCATCACACTATATATTTTGTTGTTCATGAGTGAATTTACAGTGTTGCGTAGTATAACAAAATGATAATAATATTTTGTAAAAACAGTATCTCCCAAAATATTATATAGGTAGTATTTACAAATATTGTATTTTGATGTAAATTTCGCTTTGTTTAAAAAATTTTACCTACGAGAAAACAAGTTACATTGAACCATTTACTGTTGAGTACGGCTGTTTGGCTATTTACACTCACTGCTGTATTGGCCCAAAGCGTTCGGGGCCGCGTAACAGATGCCTCTACCAAAACGGCTATTCCGGGGGCTACGATCGTAGTAGCCAATACGAATGTTGGAGCAACTACCGATGCCAATGGTGATTATACCTTAAAAGTGGCTTCGGGTAGCTATACATTACGTGTCAGCTTTGTTGGTTATGAAACGCTGAGTCTTCCCGTCACTGTAGGGGCTGGTGAAGTAGTGGCCAATGCATTGCTGAGAGAAACATCATCTGCCCTCAGCGAAGTTGTCGTGATTGGGTCACGGTCCCAAACAGCCCGTACGAATGTTAACACGCCAGCGCCTGTTGATGTCATCACAGCCAAAGAATTAAGGTCGTTTGCACAACTCGAAATCGGTCAGATTTTGAACTATGTCGCGCCTTCATTCAGTTCAAACCGCCAAACAATTTCAGACGGTTCTGACCATATCGACCAGGCAACCTTACGCGGTTTAACGCAGGTGTTGGTGTTGGTGAACGGCAAACGGCGCCATATGTCTTCGCTGGTTAACGTAAATGGTTCGGTAGGTCGTGGTTCTGTTCCGACCGATTTAAGTACCATTCCTGTAGCCGCC
>JANXVQ010000992.1 GCA_025351545.1 Spirosoma sp. | reverse complement strand
CCCATGATCGTTTTATCCGCATTTGTAATCACGCCATCGCCGTTGATATCCACAAACCGGATGTCCCCAACATGCGAGCGGTCGCTGCCAGTCGGATTATAAAATGGTCCCTTATCCAGTTCAGCCTGGGTTTTAAAGATCCCATTGGTCAGCCAGCCATAAAACATCCCAATAGGCTGGCCAATCTGGGTGACGTTATTACCCGAGTAAATTGGATCGCCCTGGGGGCCTAGTTTCACTACTTTATTTCGGTAAGTCGACAAATTGAAATCCGTTGACCATTTAATCTTTCTGTCAACGTTTACAGTGTTGAGTACAAATTCCCAGCCCGTGTTTTTCACTTCGCCAATATTCTGTAAGGCCGTACTGAAACCAGTATTGTTCGGAATGTTTACGTTTAACAACAGATCCGTATTTCTAGACTGAAAATGGTCTACAGAAGCACTAATTCTATTGTTGAAGAAACTGGCATCGACCCCCAAATTTATGGAGGTCTGCTTTTCCCACGTTAACGCCGGATTACCAATTCGTCCGGGCGCAATGGCCGTTGCTACTGAATTGCCTAGGCCGTAATTTTCGTAGGTAATGGTTCCGTATTGGTCATAATTGCCAATGTTATTACTCCCTGTTTCGCCATAGCTAGTTCTGATTTTAAGTTCGTTGAGGGCGCGTATGTTTTTCAGGAAATTTTCATCAGAAAGGCGCCAGGCCATGGCTACGGATGGGAATATACCGTATTTATTTTCGGTTCCAAAGCGAGACGATCCATCGGTACGAATGGAGGTAGTTACGTAATATTTACTGTTGTAATTGTAATTCACCCGTGCCAGATAAGACAGCAATGACCACTCATAAACGCTTGACGTTCCGTTCGTAATCAAGCCGCCAACCGCACTTAAAGTAGGCACTAAATTGTTGGGAAATTTATTACTGCTTAAAAGATTAGACTCACCATGTTCTTTCTGAACCGTATACCCCGCCAGGGCAGAAATTGAGTGCTTATTGAAACTCTTACTGTAATTCAAGGTGTACTCCGTGAGCCAGTTCGTGATCAGGGATGAATTATCGGTACCCAAGGCCAGCTCATTGGCGAAATAAACGCGTTGTGGTCTGAAATACATGCCCTTGCCGCTCAGCAAGCTTCCGCCAATCAACACGTTGAACTTCAGACCATCCATGATCTGATAATCGAGGTTGATATTTCCCAGCAGACGAAGGCCTTTCTGGGAGGTAATCGTTTCCTTCGCAACGGCTAACGGGTTATAAATATCGGCCATGTCGGCCAGGCCAGCGTAGTTGAAATAGTTGCCATTGGCATCTAACAACGGGCGGAAATTGTGAATCTGTAAGGTAGACGCCACAATCCCCAAAGTACTAGCCGTGCCACCACTAACACCCGTCGACGGAAGCGAACGCTGATCTGTATACGATGGATTGAAATTCAGTTTCAGCGATAAGCGTTTTGAGAGTTGGGCGTCGATGTTGGTCCGTAGCGAATACCGCTTGAAACCACTGTTGATGATAATCCCATCCTGATTAAAATACTCACCACTTACGGCGTAACGTATATTTTCGGAACCTCCCGTAGCCGCTAACTGAATCTGGCGTTGGGGAGCGGTAATCAATACTTTGTCAAGTGAGTTTTCATCGGTGGTGTTCCGGCCCTCAATTACATCCATGATAATGGCGGGAACTGGCGTAAACCAGGCGGTTGGCGGTCCCGTCACATCTTTACCCGCATCCAGATTTTTATTCCGCATGCCATCGTAGTAAAACTGCGCCTGTTGAAGCGAATTCTTCATGATCGGCACTTTCGATACCTTCTGCCAGCCGTAATAGGTATCCAGCGTAATACTGGCCTTACCCGATTTGCCGCGCTTAGTATTGATAATCACCACCCCGTTCGATCCGCGCGATCCGTAGATAGCCGTGGCGGAGGCATCTTTCAGAATATCGAGGGTTTCAATATCGTTTGGGTTCAAAGTCTGTATGTTATCGGTCGGAAACCCATCGACTACATACAGCGGGCCAGCGCCTGCCGAAATACTACCGATACCGCGAACCCGAATCTGCGGTGCGGCACCGGGTTCGCCCGATACAGCTTTCACCTGAACACCCGCTACCCGGCCAGCCAGTCCCTGCTCAATACGTGTTACGCCCAAATCTTTTACTTCCTTGCTACTAATGACGCCCACCGATCCCGTCAAATCCTTTTTCTTGACGGTTCCGTACCCGACAACAACGATCTCATCGAGGGTTTTATCATCCGTTTTAAGCGTAACATCCACAACGGTCCGATTACCAACATTTACTTCCTGAGGCAGGTAACCGACAAAACTAAATATCAGAATAGCGGCTGCCGTGGGTACATCCAATCTATACTTTCCTTCAGCATCAGTAGTTGTTCCTTTCTGCGTACCCTTCACAACAATGCTGACGCCGGGCAATGCTTCACCTTTATCATCGATCACTTTACCCTGAATAGGGACATCTGCCGGGGTAGGAAGGTGCATTTCCAGTGAATTATAGGTTTGCAGAGTAGCCCGATTTAGTGGAGCCGTCGACAGACTTCCGGTATTTTCGGAACCAGTTGGTTCAACCTGATTATTCGTGCTCTGTGGCTTTTTTCTGCTTTTTACAATTACATAGACGCCATCCTTTATTTTTTTGAAGCGAAGGTCATACGGCTGTAGCACCTTCGTCAAATTCTCCTCCAGCGTGGCCGATGTTTCAATGACGGACGCATTCACGGGTTGATTGACCAGCCGATCTTCAAACAGAATATCGACATGGTAACGGGCTTTGAATTGAATCAGGACTTCTCGTAAGGAAAGAGTCGTTGCGGGCACGGTCTGCGTACTCGCTGTTTTCATTTGTGTGCTGGCTAACAATTGGGCAGGCGCCTGATAGCACACAAACAGGAAACTACTGTGCAGTAACGCTTTACGAGTTACTCGTAAAAAGTATCTCATGGTTCAACGGGATTTAGAGAGTAGGAATTAGTCTTTGAAAACGATTTTATTATTCTGGCGCGTGAAGTTGATATCGAATAGTTCGGTAATCATTTCCAGAACTTCATCGGCGTTATGAGCGGGAAAAGAACCCGTTGCCGTACGATAGGCCAGTTCGGGATCTTTTATCTCGACCTGAAAGCCGTAATTTTCCTGTAGTATGGATGCAATCTCTTTTAAGGAGGTTCTTTCTAAGGTAATCCGTTGCTCTTTCCAAGCCGACTGAACTTCCGGATTGGCGGTATGCGCTCGGGTTAATTTTCCAGATTTATCCAGGGTTACCAGATCACCGGGCTTCATAATAATGGAAGGCGCTTTAGGCGTCTGGCTCATTTGCAAAGAAACTTTACCCGTGCGCAGGGTAATCTGGGATCGTCGCTGGCGGGCAAAAACCGTAAACTGAGTGCCTAATACCGTTACCTGTAATCCTTTGGGCGTAAGCACCACAAAATGTTGATTCTGTGGTGAATGCTGCACCTGAAAGTCGGCTTCCCCAGCTAGTTCAACAGTACGGGTACCATCGCCAAAGCCAAACCTCGGAAACCGGATCGACGAATTGGCATTGAGCGTAACCACAGATCCATCGGTCAGTTTAACTTGCTCTATTTGCCCATACCCAACCTGAATTGTCTTATAAAAAATACGATCCTTTAGTCCGAATAGCGAAGCCCCGACCAGGGTAATCAATACAATGGCTGCCACCATTTTTTGATTAGAAAAGGACCACCAACTACGATTATAGGCTACGGACAAAAATGGACTATTTTCTGAAACTTCCTGATTTACTTGTGCTTGCGTCCGGGCAAATGCATCCTGCCAGGAAGCCGTTGCCTGCAAATTCGTTGACTCCCACTCATGCAACCATTGATAATATTGTTCATGATTGCCTGTATCCTGTAGCCAGGCCTCAATTGCTTTTTTTTGAAGCGGTGACGTATCCCCTGAAAAATAATCGAATACTACTTTTTTTACTATTATATCTTCCATATGATAGTTTATCATTTAGTAAGGTTGACAATGGAGGTGTGCTTTACCCTTAGTTAACTAATCAGAAAAAGCAGACCGATTACGAGAACGGCCTTTCGGAGGAGGCTTAATGCGCGGGCCATGTGGGCCTCAACGGTCTTCAACGCCAACCCTAGCTCCGTCGCTATTTCGTGGTTCTTTTTCCCTTCAAACCGGCTCAATAGAAAAACACGCTGGCACTGAGGAGGCAGGTTATGAATGACCGATTCGATCCGCTGATACAATTCATCATACTCGATAAGCAATTGCGGACTTTCGGAACTGGGCAGTTGTTCGGACATTTCCGGGGAGGTCATGCTCCG
>JANXVQ010000975.1 GCA_025351545.1 Spirosoma sp. | reverse complement strand
ATGCCATTGATAAGAAAACCAATTAGCGGAAAGAGCGGAATTAACGCACAGAGTAATTCTAGTCGCATGAATAATTGTAAATGAGTGACGGTCCGACGTTTCGGTGAGTGAATGAGAGAATAGACAAGCGAATGTGCCTGCGCTATTACGCAATCATTACATTACCACTTCAATTTATTAAGCAATCCCACGTCGATAGATCGTGTATTGCGGTAAATCATGACAATAATGGCCAATCCAACCGATACTTCGGCGGCAGCCACAGCCATGATAAAAAATACAAATACTTGCCCGGCCGAGTCGGAACGATACGACGAAAATGCAATCAACAGTAAATTGACTGCATTGAGCATTAACTCGATGGACATGAAGATAATAATGGCGTTTCGCCGGGTCAGTACACCAATGATGCCGATAACGAACAGTGCGGTACTGAGAATCAGGTAGTACGTAAGCGGAATTTGCTGAATGACTTCCGGAATGAGGACGTCCTGCGTGGGTTGCATGGCTTGCCGGTTAATAGAAAGTAACGCAAAGGTAAAGATTATTCGGAATTGGCACGACGGTGTTTTTCGTCTCCCGGCGGACTTATAATAAAACTACGGTAAAACTATGTTCTTTTAAGGAGTTGACTGTATGAATATGGCTTTGCTGGACTCTGGTAGTTAACAATTTATCCTGTAGCTCGCCTTTTCAATTAAAATTCACTAATTCTACATTAAAATCTTTAAATGTACTTGGTGCTATCAAATAACATAAGTCTGATTATCAACGAGTTGACATTATCTGAAATCAATTATGAAAACCTTTTTGGCCTGTCTCCTTATTTTTTGCGCTACCAGTTGTAAAAAAAATGATGACACAACAGCTGTTCCCGGGAAAACAGTGAATGATATTACGCTCACGCCAAAGCAGCTCAGCATACCCGTAAATACGTATAACACAGGCATTCACCCTATCCAATCGGTTTTAGTGGGTAACAGTCTTTATTTTGCAAATTATTCAAATACAGACAAACCACAGTTTTTCGTGCGTTATGATCTTTCATCCAATACTTTTTCATCAGATTTAACAAAATCCGATAATATATGTGGGTGTGGGTATCGCAGTAAATTAGTTAGTGATGGGACTGCTGTTTTTTTCATTGCCAACGCGGCCACAAAATATACTCCATCATCTAACAGCTGGACTACTCTATCCTATCCGGCCATAGCTGAAGACAATGCAGGTGAAGCCGGTCTAACGCATTACAATGGCAACATTTATTTTGTTGGTGGCCGTACGCCAAGTACACGTTTCAAGTATTACACAATCAGTCAGGATAAGTGGTTTACAGCACCCAACTATCTATATTCGACCAACAGTAGCGAAATAGTGGCGTACAAGGATAAACTATACGTACTCGGCGGGCTGGGAGCCAAGCAGAAAATGGCCTGTTTCTCAACCAGTACAAATACATGGACAGCCTTAAAAGACATTCCTTTCGACGTGTCAACCAGTGACGAGAACGTTTTTTCTGCCGTGTTGGGCAATTACGTCTACCTGTTACAAAACCAGTCTGTATACATCTACGACCTTGCCAACGGCATCTGGGCCAATGAACCAATCAAACTTAATGGGTTACCCAGTAACGGCAACCTGTTTTCTAACGGAAATAAATTGTATGTCTCTGGCAAGAATAGCTCAAATAACCCAGTTATTACTGAGCTAACGGTATCGACAAACTAGGTAATCGTTTATCGATTACTATTGCCGTTACTGAACATCCGCAGTCTGATTTCTGTCAGTCGGCGTTTCGTATCAAGCGGGAATTCGCCTTTCAGTATCCAGTCATAGAATGAAGGTTCTTTTTTTAGAACCTCCAGCACGGGTGAGCCTTTGTGCTTCCCGAAGTTAA
This sequence comes from Spirosoma sp., assembly GCA_025351545.1. Lineage (GTDB taxonomy): Bacteria > Bacteroidota > Bacteroidia > Cytophagales > Spirosomataceae > Spirosoma. The sequence goes on along the minus strand of JANXVQ010000975.1, from coordinate 1,871 downwards.
ATACCTCCTCGCCTTTTTCATTAATAATCATTCGGCCGGCAAGGTCAATGTTTTTGTTAGCTGTCAGGCTGTGGAGTATGTCGACATCGTTTTCGAACATAACCTCCGCTCCGCTATCAGCTTTAGCGACCATACCCATATAGCGCTGCACCTGCGCGTCGAGTACTTCGAGCGTCGCAATTGTATCGGCTTCTGCGCCGTGAGCACCAATTAGTTCTTTATTGCAATAAAATCTGTAAGCTGCCGAAAGGTTACGCGGTTCCATTAAATGAAAAATCCGCTGGGCATCCACCGAGCGCCGGTTTTTCATGTCGAAATCCACGTTAGCACGTAAAAACTCTTCAACTAAAAGTGGAACATCGAACCGATTGCTATTGAAACCGGCCAGATCGCAACCGTCCAGAAACTGCGCCAATGTCCGGGCAACGGTCTTAAACGGTGGGGCATCCTGAACATTGTCGTCATAAATACCGTGAATCAGGCTTGATTCCAGCGGAATTGGCATACCTGGATGAACACGCTGGGTTTTACTAACGACTTCGCCACCAGGCAACGCTTTAATAATGCAAATATCAATAATGCGGTCTTTCGCAATGTTGATGCCCGTTGTTTCAAGATCGAAAAAAGCGAGCGGTTTCCTGAGTATAAGTTGATGCGTCATAACCAAACCGGGGATTCACACGGCTAGAAGGCAAAGTTAAACACGTTTTGGAGGAATCAGGCTTTTTTCAGGACATCAACCCACTTTACAAGAAAGGGAGAAGAGATTGTAAAGCAAACAGTCTACGCGAGATTATCAAAAAGGCCATTACCCTTTTGGAGTAACGGCCTTTTTTTTAACTAAATTCTTGGCACTTATTTCGAAGTTGCCATTACCATTTTGATATTCAGTTTGGCACCGGTCTGCAACACATCTACTAAATCCTGAACCGTTAGGGTTTTGGCGAAACGTACTACAACGGTCGGTTCGGCAATGCCAGCCATCATCGTCTTGAGTTCGGTTTCCAGGCTCGCAGAGTCAATCGGCTTTTTGTCAATAAAATAGTGCTTACTTTCGTCAACAGACAGTGTTACTTGCTTCTTGCTCAGCTGTTGCGATGCGGCAGCTTTGGGCAACAATAGCTTGATTACATTCGGGTTAGCAACCGTCGAGATAATCAAAAAGAATAACAGCAAGAAAAACATGATGTCGTTCAGCGAAGAGGTCGCGACTTCGGCAGCAAATTTTTGTTTTCGTCTGAGTTTCATAGCCCCAAAGCCCCCAAAGGGGGTGTTAAGTGGAAAATAATAGTTAAAGCCCCTTTGGGGTTGGGGCTCTTACCGCATTCGGGCGGGCTCAGTAGTTGGTTTCTGAAGGACTTCGATAAACTCGAAGGCATTTACTTCCAGAGCAAGGGTAAATCGCTCAATCATCATATTAAGAAGGTGATAGCCCGTGTAGGCAATAACCCCCACAATAAGGCCGGACCCTGAAGTAATCATTTTTTCGTACAAGCCACCGGCAATAATACCAACACTAATATTGTCGGACAGCGAAATGTCGTAGAAAATCCGGATAATACCGGAGATAGTCCCGATGAAACCCAACATAGGCGCAATCCCGGCGATGATACCTAAATAACCCATATTACGCTCTAAACGAGACAGTTCAATCTGACCAACGGTTTCGATGGTCCCTTCGATTTCGCGAATGGGTGAACCAATTCGACCAATAGCCTTTTCAAATACGCGCCCCATAGCGGTTCGCTGATTTTTGGCAAAAGACTCTGCCGACTTGATATTTCCCTGCGCCACCATATCCCGAATATTATCGATAAAATTGGCATCGTACCGGCTTTGCGAACGAATCACAAAAAACCGCTCAAAAATCA
>JANXVQ010000940.1 GCA_025351545.1 Spirosoma sp. | reverse complement strand
CCTAGAAAACCATTCGGGTGGACGCACTCAGTTGCCATCGCGTTCCAGGCTTTAGTGATAATAGGACGATAGATTTTTCCATCGAGCAATCCGTGGTTTATTCCCCATGCCATACCGTAAGCAAACAGCGCCGTTCCCGTGAGTTCTTTACCGCCGAAGTTGGTGGGATCATGCAGGCTTACATTCCAAAAGCCGTCGGGCCGTTGGAGTGGCGGCAGGGCGCGCATCATTTCAAGGTATGTTTTCTCGTACTCGTCCCGGTGTGGCGCGTCTTTCGGCATGATGTCAAGTACCCGAACCAACGCGGCCACGACCCAGCCATTCCCCCGCGACCAGTAACAGTCTTTCCCATTCGGCTCTTTGTAGGGCGGCACAAAATCCTTATCCCGCCACCACAAACCATCTGTTGGGTTATAAAGCCCGTTGCCCCCATGTTTCGTTTTCGAGTACATGTAAATCTGGTACATCTTCTCGAAATAAACTGATCCGGCATTGCGGTCTTTTTCCATAATGCCCAATTGTGCAAACACCGGCATGGCCATTTGCAGAGCGTCGACCCAGTTCCAGTCGTCGACTTTCTCACTTTTCACCATCGCATCTATCGACGCTTTGATGTCGTGAAGACGCTCAGGTTTTCGATCAATCCGGTAAAGATCAATGTATGTTTGACCACAGCACTGGTCGTCGGCGTTGCGGGTTTCAATGCCACTTCGCATCCCCCAATGATGTTTGTCGCCCCAGTCAATGGCGTATTCGTAATACTGTTTCTTCTGGTCAATTCCATACAGCGCCATTAGTCCTTCGTAATAAACGGCTCTGGTCCAGATGTTGCTGGGTCGGGTTTTGTTGGTTACGATTTCCTTGCCGGGGTCGGGCCACGATTTCATGAAGTAGTCGTTGGCCAATGTCATTTTTCCCAGAATTTCCTTTTTTTCGGGAAGTTTCTGGGCCTTCGCGGTTAGGGTAATCGCCAAACTAAACACCAAAATTCGGCGAATAATCTGTCTGAATGTCATGGTGGTCAAATAGGTATGACGGAAATTAATTCGCGGCTGCGTGAGCGGTATATTTTTTAAGTTCAACGCAATCCCCCGGCAAGGGATACGAATTCCAATGTTGGTGAATAGCTAATGCCACTCCCAATGCCGACGCCTGCGCTACCGATGCGGCATAGACGTCAATATCAGGGAAAGCCTTGGCCAGCAGATTCATGTAAATAGGATTCTTGCCAAAACCGCCATCCACGAAAATCTGTTTTACAATACTCCGACCGGGCGAAATATCAGCCAGTACAAGATTTGTCGAAATCAACTGTTGCGAAACGATGTCGAGAATAAGCTGGTGGTAGGCTTCCTCGTATGCGGCAAAATCGGACAGATGCCGCTGTCCGAACAGCGACCCCTGCATGGAAAGCAATTGTTTCCCACGGGCATCACTCTCCGTCGTTACCTGTGTAGCGTGCTGCCGCAACTGGTCAATAATGTCTGGATTATACCCAACCCGAACATATTGATCAACCGCAACATTGAAATGATCGGCCAACCGTTTGACTTGCTGCTCATGTTCATAGCCTGCAAACAAACGGGATGATTTGACAGGCTGTCCTTTGTAATGCATGTAGTTGAGGCAGTCGTATTGCAACTCCTCCGGGGTCAGTGGGCTACTGTTGAAGGGATTCATACTAACGCACCACGTTCCGGTTGAAATCAGAACGAAAGGTTCATGGAAAGAAGCCAGATACGGAATCAAAGCCGCCGAACTGTCGTGCAAGCCAACGCCTACCAGAACAGACGTATCACCAACAACGGTGAGCCGAACTGAATCAGACGGAATGATGGGTGCCAGACGCGTATCAAGTTTTTCGTGGCTAACCCATCTATGATACTGCTGGCGGTCAAAATCCCAGAGCATGGTATGGCAACCAATACTGGTTAGATCAGAAACTGGCCAGCCACTCACCACAAAACTCACATACTGCGGTAAGTGCAGCGAAAAGGCCAGTTTTTCAAATAAATCAGGCTGCTCATATTTAAAACGGTATACCTGAAGTCCTGAATTTAAACTGCCAAGCGAGGGAGACGCCGTTTGCCGTGTTATGGCTGATTCGGGACCGTAGGCATCGAAGAATTGCTGTAATAACGGCGCTGGATAGACTTTGAGGTAACTATAGAGCGGACTGAGCGGTTGTCCATCTTTGTCAATATGGACAATACTAGCCCCATAAGCCGAGAAATTTACGGCCTGAACGGAGAATTCAGACAAGGCCAGCACCTCAGCCAGCGACGACTTCACCCAGCTTATTAATTGGTCCAGGTCTTCACAGGAATCACCTTCATTATCAGTAATTTCAACAAACTGCTCCGATTTCTCCCAAACAATTCGGTATTGTTCGTCAAAAAGAAACAGCTTTTTGTTCGTCTTACCGATATCGAAGATGGCAATAACAGGCGTAGTCATCATTATTTTAAAGTCCCGTTGCTACGGTTTTTGCACCCCGTTCGCCAATGAGTTGCTGCCGGACATTCAACTGCCGATACAATGCCAGCGGACTCAACGCGCCCCCCGCCCGACGCTGAGCCTCAGCCACCAACGGCCGGACATCGGTCCGAAACGCATCCTGCAAAATTTCCTGCGCCCGAACCGGGTCGTTGGCTTCACGAGCTACTTCGAGCGCAGCACGGTCCACC
>JANXVQ010000926.1 GCA_025351545.1 Spirosoma sp. | reverse complement strand
GTTTCAGGCGGGCAAAGGTTTACTCCGCCTGACGAATTTGCAGGCCTACGTTAGTGCGCGGTTTGCTCCGAAGCAAGCCAGTAAAAAGAAAGTCAGCCCGAACGCATCCGATGCAACGATGAAGGCAATCAACAGTAACCCCGAGTTATACGTGGATTTCAACGTCCCCTGGACAATGAATGTCAGCTATACCTTTAGCCTCACCAAACTGACGCCCGAAATATCGCAAGTGGTTCAGGCACTTACTCTTACGGGTGACTTGAGCCTGACGCCAAAATGGAAAATTACGGTCAATACAGGATACGATTTTCAATTCCATAGCCCAACGCTGACAACTATTGGCATTAACCGCGATTTGCACTGCTGGGAAATGGCGTTCAACTGGACCCCCTATTCGGGCAATAATTTCCGTTCGGGCAATTACTCCTTCGACCTTCGGGCGCGGTCGTCGATTCTTCAGGAACTTAAACTCAGCCGTCGTCGGAGTTTCTACGACAGAGGTGGATTTTAGGGCCCTGAATCAGGGTGCTGAGGCTATTATTTCGGGCAGGATTAGCGAGATTTTCAGAAGTAAACATGACCTTCATGAGCTAATCCTGTCAAAAAGCAGATCGCTCCACACCCAACCGTGAAGGCCTGAGCGAAAGACAATCAAAAAATACTAACTTGCTCCATCAATTCTCATCGTAAACGACTATGACTGACCGCGACAAACAACGGCTTGATGAACTGGAAGTAAAGACGGCTTACTTGCTGGCCCGACAAGACGAACAAGATACCAGAATGAGTCAGATCGTAGCCCGACTGATTTACATTGAAGTATGCCAATATCGCCTGATGAAAGAAATGGGCATTGCGCCAGACAAGATTGACACGATTCAGGCCGCTCAGGATGACGCAAGAACCATTAATCTGACGGTTATTCCTGAACTGAGATTGAATTAAAACCGATATACCGGCCTGTCGAAGCGGTTCGGAAGACCATATCGGTTCAGTTGTTCGTTATATTTTCATATGAAACCCGCTTCCCTGCGTACACTACTTGTTATTACCGCGTTACTTGCCGTCAACATCTTATCGTCATTCGTCTTTTTTCGGCTCGATTTAACGCAGGAAAAACGCTACACTCTCTCCCAGGCAACCCAAACGTTGCTCACCAACCTGCCCGATGATATTCATATTGATGTGTATCTGACGGGCGACCTCCCCCCTGCTTTCAAACGGCTCGAGAATGCCGTTCGTGAAACATTAGACGAATTTGGGGCACGAGCTGATAAGTCCATTACCTACCGGTTTATCAATCCAGATCTTATTACCAACGTCGAGGAGAAAAACAAACTCATTGACAAGCTGCAACAGAGAGGATTACTACCAACCAATCTGTTTGCCAACGAAAGCGGAAAACGTACCGAAAAATTAGTATTCCCGGGTGCTATCGTTTCCTACAAAGGTCAGGAAACAGTTGTCCAGCTATTAAAAGGCAACAAAGCGGCATCCCCCCAGGAACAGCTGAATCAATCCTACGAAGGCGTAGAGTTTCAACTGGCATCGGCCATTCGGAAATTAACGCAGACAAAAGAAAATCGTCGGCGCGTTGGCCTGCTTTACGGTCATACGCAGGTGCCACCTTCGCGCTTCGCCGATTTACTGGCGTCGGTGCAGCAGAACTACGACCTGTTTATTATCGACATGACCAAACCCGGACCCATTGCTGGCCTGGATGTCATGATCGTACCAAAGCCCGATAAACCATTTTCTGAAGAGGAGATTTTCAAACTCGATCAGTTTGTCGTGAACGGGGGCCGAGCCTTGTTTTTCGTGGATGGACAGCGAGTAGATAGCGTTGGAAACGAGGGCACATACGCCCAGCCACTCAGCCTGAATCTCGACGATTTATTTTTCCGGTGGGGCATCCGGCTTAACCGCGATGTGGTGAAGGATTTTTACTGTGCGCCAATTCCGCTTAATGTAGGAAACCTCGGCGATAAACCTAATATTCAGCTAGTTTCCTGGCGATTTTACCCGCTGCTCAACAACTTTGGAACCTCTGGAAATCCTATCGTGCGTAATATCGACGCCGTATTAGGCCGCTTTATCAGCACAATCGACACCGTGCGGGCGTCGGGTATTCAGAAGACACCATTGCTGTTAACCTCACCTTACACACAAGTTCTAAAAGCCCCGGCCCTGATTTCGTACAACGAAGCCCGCCAGCAACCAGACCCTGAAACCTATAATCAGGGAGTCAAACTTATTGGCTGTTTACTCGAAGGCCGATTCCAGTCGCTGTTTGCAAACCGGATTTTGCCGGGCGATCCACGGGCGGCTGGTTTCCGGGCGGAAGGTATAGCCTCACGCGTGCTTATCTGCTCCGACGGTGACTTGATTGTGAACGATGTGGATTATAAACGCAATACGCCTTATCCACTTGGTTTCGACCGGTTTACGCGAAATACCTTTGCCAATAAAGACTTTGCACTGAACGCCATTGATTATTTAGTAGACCCAAACGGCGTTATTGCGGCCCGCGCCCGAACCATAACACTTCGTCCGTTAGACAAAATCCGGGTTGATGCCAGTCGCACCAGCTGGCAGTTGCTCAATTTAATTGGCCCCCTGGCTTTAGTAGGATTTGCTGGATTTGTCTGGCAAGTGATTCGACGCAGGAAATACGGACAATAAATTTCTTACTCCACCGCAAACTTCACCAACCACTGCGATACCGTTGCGTTCGTGAGATTAAAGACCAGATTTGGAAATAAGCCCAGAATCAAGGCCATTGCTCCCAGGGGAATCAGCATAAGTTTTTCACGGGCGGTCAAATCGGAGAGTACCGAAATTGGGCCGGATTGAGACTCGAATGGACGTACCCAGGTTGGGCCGAAAAACATGCGTTGGAACGTCCACAAGAAATAGGCAGCCGCCAACAGAATACCCGTTGTGGCCAAAGCCGTGAGCCAGCCGGGCAGCCACTCCGACTGAAAGCTACCCATGAGCGTGAACAATTCTCCCACAAATCCTGAAAATCCCGGCAATCCTAATGAGCCGAAAAAGGCAATTGCGGTCAGGGTTGTGTACTTCGGCATAGGTTGCATCAGTCCCCGATATGAATCAATTCGCCGGTCGTGCGTGCGATCATAAACAACGCCCACAATCAGAAACAGCATAGCCGACAGGATACCGTGGCTCACCATCTGATAGACGGCCCCGTTGATCCCTTCGGCCGTTAGCGAGGCCACGCCCAGTAGCACAAAGCCCATATGCGATACCGACGAATAGGCAATCATTTTTTTGAGATCGGTTTGTGCCAGCGCAGTCAATCCCCCGTATACAATCGACAATACCCCCAACCCTGCCAGTATCTGCGCATACTCAGACGCTCCATCAGGAAAGAAATTCCAGACAATACGAATGAACCCGTACCCACCAATTTTTAGCAATACGCCAGCCAAAACCACCGATACGGGTGTAGGTGCTTCAACGTGCGCATCGGGTAGCCAGGTGTGCAATGGCACAACGGGCAGCTTAATGGCAAATCCAATAAAAATGGCCCAGAACGCCAGCATCCGGGCTGGCAAGCCCAACACTATTGGCTCAGAGGCCGGGTTAAGAAAAGTATTCGGCAGATAATTACCGCCATCGGAGAGATAACGCATGTCGAACGTGTGAACAACGTACGCCGGATTTAGCTGACCGTTCTGGAGATACGCTTGAATGTTTCGGACAATTTCGGTTGTTACAGCCGACGGATCAGGAACCAATCCAGCCGCAACAGCCGTGCTGACAGGATCCATGACCGACAAATACAGCCCAATCATGACCAACAAAATCAACAGCGAGCCAAGCAGCGTATAAAGAAAAAATTTAATCGAAGCATACTCCCGACGTGGGCCACCCCACAAGCCGATCAGGAAATACATCGGCAAGAGCATAAACTCAAAAAACAGGAAAAACAGAAAGAAATCGAGCGCCAAAAAGCAACCCATAATACTGCCCGTCAACAGCAGGTAGAGTGAATAGTAAGCTTTCAATCGTTTCGTCATTGACCACGACGAAACGACGCCAATTAGCATCACCACCGCTGATAACACGACCAAAGGCAAGCTAATACCATCGACAGCAACCAGATAATCAATCGACGCGATACCCAGTCCTCCAAGTGGCAACGTAATCCAGTTTGCCTGTTCGAGAAGTTGATAACCCGCAACCGTTTTATCAAAGCCCGCACAAGCCATGCCTGCCAGCACAACTTCGCCCAGCGTTAAAATCAGAGCAATCCATCGACATTGAGCCGTTTGACTTTCCGGCAGCAGAGCCACCAGTAATGAGCCAATTAAAGGCAGGAAAATGAGTAACGAAAGAATCATAAGGTAGTATCCAACAACAAGCGGCTGACGTTAAAGCAACCACCAAAGTACCAGTAATAAACCAACGACAGCAACGGTAATGTAGGACTGAATCCGACCGTTTTGTAAGGAACGGGTTACTTGTCCCAGCCTGCTTGCCAACCAGGCCGCGCCGTTCACCAGTCCATCAACGCCTAATCGATCGAAACCATAGGTAAGATGTGCCAGCACAACAGTAGCGACACCCGTGCCATTCACCATACCATCTACCACACGCTGGTCAGTACGGTTAAGGATCATTGCCAGTCTCAATACCGGCCTAATAATCAATATTTTATAGAAAAAATCCAGAAAGCCATAGTTAAGCGAAAGGCGAACGTAGCTGTAATCAGCTCTTGGCTCACGCAGTCGAAAGCCAAGCCAACCGCCCAGCAGCACCAGCCCAATTGACACGGGAGCCAGCCAGCCAAAATCCTGCTCTTTACTCATTGGCAGTATATGAAAGAACCAACTACCCTGCGCCGAAAGTGGATTGACCGAGAACCAAACCCACACCGATAATATGGACAAAATTACTACTGGCCCGCGCATTAACCAGTCAGGTTCGTGCGCCCGCGTTAACGGCACGTCTACATTACGATATTCACCAAAGAAAACTAATCGCCACTGCCGGGCCATATAGAAAGCTGTTAAGCCCGATGACAGCAAAAGTAGCGTAGGAACAATGTAGGCCAGGCCATTTCTTTGCGTACCGGCCCAACCAAAGGCACCGCCAAGAATAGCTTCTTTTGATAAAAATCCGGAAAAGAGCGGCAGTCCTGACAATGCAGCAGCACATACAGTATAAGCCACAAACGTTGTTGGCAACGCTTTTCGCAAGCCGCCCATCTGCCGCATGTCCTGCGTATGAACCGCATGAATAACCGCCCCCGCACTCAGGAATAAACCGGCTTTAAAAAACGCATGTGTCAGCAGATGGAACATTGCTCCGCCCACGTTATCCGTTCCCATCGCAGCCACCATTAAGCCCAATTGCGAGACGGTAGAAAAGGCCAGTACTTTTTTGATATCGGTTTGAAACACGGCCGAATAGCCTCCCCAGAGCGTTGTAATTGTGCCCACGACTGTAATCACGACTAAGGCATTGGGTGAGAGAAGCGGGTGAATACGAGCCAACAGGAAGATTCCGGCGGCAACCATTGTAGCCGCATGGAGCAGAGCCGATACGGGTGTGGGGCCTTCCATTGCATCGGGAAGCCACGTCAGCAACGGGAACTGCGCCGATTTACCAACGCACCCCATAAACAGGCATAGTCCTAGTGCGGTTGGTGCAATGATACCGGCACCGTTTGCCGCCAAAGTCGAAAAATCGAGCGTATCGAAATAATAATACGTCAGGAAAATACCGATGAGAAACCCTATATCGCCAACCCGGTTCATCAGGAAAGCTTTTTGGGCAGCTCTGGACGAGGCTGGTCGTTCGGCATAAAAACCGATAAGCAGATACGATGCCAGACCAACCAATTCCCAGAATGCATACATTACCAGCAAATTACCAGCTAAGACAATGCCCAGCATTGCGCCGACAAATAGTTGCAGATAAGCAAAATATCGGCATAATTTGGACTCATCACGGAGGTAGGAAATTGAATAGATCTGTACCAATAAAGCCACGAAATGCACCAGAATCAGCATCAACGTGGTGAGCGCATCGAGCCGTAAACTGATATCAAACGACATACCTGCCATTGTTGCCCAATCAGCGTGTATCGTTAGCGGGTGTTCAGGTAGATGGACTGTTAGAAATATAGATATAGCCAGCCCTGCGCCAGTTATTCCTATGGCTAGCAGTCCAGCCAGCCGCCGATTTGTGGCCGTTAGCGCCAGAAACCCCGCAAAGGGTAGTCCCAGCAGGGTAGCCATCAGTACAGGAAGCAGTTGGGACGAGTTGGCGGGCATTCGTTTCAATCAGAATTGGCCGCAAATATCCCGATTCTATGGTATGGAAACAAACGCTATCAAGCCGTTTTCAACCAACCTGTCACACTGAGCCGCTCATGGGTAGCAGGCAACACCTCATGTTCCAGTAAGCCACTCTCGAAACACACCAATCGACCAGCTATTGGCGAGATGATGATTTGCTGTTCTTTGCCGCCGGTAGCGCCGGGAAGATAAAGGGCTAACTGGCCCCCATCGGCTTCCTGCCAGTTGGCATTCAGGTAGCAGACAATAGAAAGTTTCCGGCGAGAATCGCTCCGAAATCGATCGAGATGGCGTTTATAGAACGTGCCGGGTGAATAGAGGGCGTAGTGAAACTCATAGTCGCGCAGGCCCAGATAACAAGTTTGGTTGACATACACTACAAATTCATTGATTCGCGACAGAAACGCTATTTCAACGGGTGTATTCGTCGCTTCATCCAACCAAAGAATTTCGTCG
>JANXVQ010000919.1 GCA_025351545.1 Spirosoma sp. | reverse complement strand
TAAAACGGATGCTCAGGGGCGGGTTATCCTGAAATTTACGATGCCGGAAGCCCTCACACGTTGGCGATTGCTGGCGTTCGCGCATACGAAAGACCTGAAAACGGGTACGCTGGAACGCGAGATTATTACGCAGAAAGAGTTGATGATCACGGCCAATGCACCCCGGTTTCTGCGTGAAGGTGACACAATCCGATTGACGGCCCGTGTTAACAACCTGACCGAAAAGCTGCTTCACGGTACGGCAATGCTTCAACTCACGGATGCCTTGACGGGACAATCACTCGACCAGAAAATCAAACTTGTGGAAAGCCAATCCACGCTGATGATACCGCCGGGAGGGAGTCAGGCGGTTGACTGGACGTTGGTTATTCCGAAAGGCCTTGAAACAGTAACCTGCCGCCTGACCGCTCAATCTGGTCTGTTTACCGATGGCGAAGAATTTACAATTCCAATTTTACCCAACCGGATGCTGGTGATTGACACGCAACCGTTTTGGGTAAATGGTCCGGCAACAAAAGAGTTTAAACTGAAAGAACTCACGGGTCTAAACCCCGAAATGCCTGCTCAGCACGAGCGGCTAACGGTAGAGGTAACGAGTAATCCGGCTTGGTACGCATTGCAATCGCTGCCGTACTTGATGGAGTATCGCTACGAATGCGCCGAGCAGTTGTTCAGCCGTTTGTATGCCAATAGTCTGGCGGCTCACCTTGTTTCCAGCAAGCCTGCTTTCAAACAAGTTATCGCCGAATGGCAGAAAACCGGGACCGCAGGACCGTCAGCGAAAAGCCCGCTTCAGTCGAATGAGGAATTGAAAGCTGTTACCCTGGAAAACTCGCCGTGGCTGGCTGATGCCCGCTCCGAAATAGACCGGCAGGCAAAACTGGGTCAACTTCTGGATGCCAATCGCATGGAAAGTGAGCAGAAACAGGCGTTTGAGAAACTGGCACAATTGCAGTCCGAGAATGGTGGCTTTAGATGGTTCGGTGGAATGGAGCCTAATTTATCCATGACCTTACATATTTTGAGCGGCTTCGGTCATTTGCAGAAATTAGGCGTTCGCTTCCCCGCTGATATACAGGCCGAACTGAGCCAAATGCAAACCAAAGCCATTCAGTATGCCGATGCCGAAATGAAGCGATGGGTCGATGAAAAAAAGAAAGCCAAAATAGCCGGTCCGTGGTATTTCTCGGCGACGCAGTATCTCTACGCTCGTAGTTTTTATCTGGATAAACCAATTGACAAAACTGTTCTGGCTTACCTTAAACAGCGCGTGTCCGATGAGTGGCTCAATCAAAGTTTACAAGGTCAGGCTCTTTCGGCATTAGCACTGCACCGATTTGGTGATACCAAAACGCCCGATGGTATTCTGCGATCCTTACGCGAACGGGCACGGGAGTCCGAGGAGTTGGGTATGTACTGGCCTGATAACCAGAGTGGTTTGTACTGGTATCAAACACCCGTTGAAACACAGGCTTATCTGATCGAAGCGTTTGACGAAATCAAGCAGGATCGAGCTACAGTTGACAATATGAAACGCTGGTTGCTGCGCCAGAAGCAAACGCAATCATGGTCATCGACCAAGGCGACGACTGAGGCCATTTATGCACTCTTGTTACGGGGCAGCGATTGGCTTGGTACGGGCGTAAACACGCAGGTCAGTTTGGGTGGTCAGTCCATTGAAAGTCGCGTTACACAAACCGACCGGATTACCGGCTATCAGAAAGTGACCTACGCATCCTCCGAAATCAAGCCGGAAATGGGCGCTATTCAAATTACAAAAAAAACTGATGGTCCGGCGTGGGGCGCTTTGTACTGGCAACATTTTGAGTCGCTCGATCAGGTTATGCCGGGTAGCGCCGGATTGTCTGTTCAGAAAACGCTTTATGTTCAGCACGATTCGCCAAACGGACAAATCATTACGACTGTAGGTTCTCAAACGACTCTCAAACCGGGTGACCTAATTAAAGTCAGGCTGGTGCTTAAAACCGATCGGGCAATGGAATATGTTCACCTAAAAGATGGACGGGCATCGGGCTTTGAACCAGTTGCGGCCTTGTCAGGGTACAAATATCAGAACGGATTGGGTTACTATGAATCACCACGAGATGCCAGTACAGATTTCTTTCTGAGCTATTTGCCCGTAGGAACGCATGTATTTGAATATGACCTGCGCGTGGCTCAAACGGGTGATTTCTCGGCGGGTGTCGCTATGGTACAATGTTTTTACGCGCCCGAATTCTCGGCTCATTCGGCCGGAGAGCGGGTAAAAGTGAAGTAGCTTATTTATTGTGGAGTCAGGTTCTCAAACCTGACTCCACAATAAATAAGCTACTTTCTAGCAAACTAATCAGTCATGAAGTGGCTGATATGAGTATTCAAACAAACGCAATTGCATCTAATTCAATGCTAAATCCATAATGCAGTGGCGTAACCGGTACAACGGTTCGAGCGGGGCGGTGGTCGCCAAAAAATTGAGCATAAATCTGATTGACCGTACCCCAGGTGCTAATGTCCGACACAAAAACGGTTACCTTCAATACATTCTCCCGTTTGCTTCCGGCGGCTTGCAAAATGGCGTCGAGATTAGCGAGTATCTGCTCCGTTTGTTCGGTTATGGTAGCGTCGGCTAGTTTTTTGCCTTCGGCAGTAATGGGCAGAATACCAGCCACATAGATTTGTCCATTATGAACGACAGCCTGCGAATAATGTCCGCCCGGTGCCGGGGCGTTTAATGTTTGAATAAAGGTCATTATACAATTAGTTTAGGTGGTCCAAGCTTGGGGGAGATTGAGGAACTGGCTATTTACACAAAGCAACAAGTTTCTTAAAACTAAAAAAGCCATAACATCAGCGTTATGGCTTTTTTAGTTTTGATATGAACCACTAATTAGACAATCGCGTCAATCAATGCCGTTATAATGGAAACGACAAGACTGAAGAGTAATGCCGCAATAAACCCGGAAACGTGAAAGTGAGGAACTAAATAAGCGGTTAAATAAACCATTAACACGTTGATAACCAGCAGAAATAGGCCGAGGGTAACAATGGTAATTGGAATGGTCAGAATCGTTAAAATTGGCTTGATAAACGCGTTCAGAAACCCTAATACGATGGCTACAATCAGGTATGTACCGGCTCCGCCTGTAACCGAAACGCCTGGAATAAAATATGCAGCGACCCAAACGGCTACTGCACTAATAAGGATACGAATAATCAGTCCCATAAAAAAAGTGTGTTTGGTGAGAACATTGCTCAAATATCACATTGATGCATGCCAATGTCGAACAAACTAACCTAAAATCCGAATCTATTGTTTTTGATGCCGGGTCTGTAATATGGCCACAATGTCGTCGAGGTCCATATTTTTATGTTCTAACAGAACCAGAAAATGGAATAATAAGTCAGCGGCCTCGCCCTTGAACAAGTCGTCGTTGTCATCTTTAGCTTCGATGACTAACTCAACGGCTTCTTCGCCAACTTTCTGAGCAATCTTGTTAACGCCCAGTTTAAATAAACTTGCCGTATAAGATTTATCGGATGGATTGATTTTCCGGTCGTGAATGATGGCTTGCAAATAGTTCAGGAATTGGCCTTTCCCTTGATTTACTTCATCAAAGCAGGTATCTGCGCCCGTATGGCAGGTTGGTCCGGCAGGCATGGATTTGATCAAAAGCGTATCACCATCGCAGTCGATCAGTATTTCCCGAACATGCAGAAAGTTGTTCGTTGTTTCGCCTTTGGTCCAGAGCCGCTGTTTACTCCGACTAAAAAACGTCACGATATTCTCGGCGACCGTTTTGTCGTAAGCTTCACGATTCATATAACCCAACATCAGAATTTTACCCGTTTCGGCATCCTGAATCACGGCCGGAATGAGGCCATCGGGGGATTTATCAAAATTAATTGCCATTATGCGTTAAGAATATGTTGCCACTTCAAGTAAGATCGTATCTCTGACAGTCTCCCACGAAACGTTTTCTGCCAGTAGGACGGGCGTTTCGGTCAACTCTGCATCGTCAAAGTACGTTATACTTTTCAGCAACATGAATAGATTGTTTGTTTGAAACTTTCCTTTATACCAGTCGCAAAGTTGAGCAAAGCTATGACGACGTAACAGAAAGTATATATCGTAAAAATCTTTTTTTGCACCACGATTCGTAACTGCAGATAATTTCATCGCCGAAATATCGGCTTGTGATAACATACGTATGTCGTCAATGACAACGATAGGTTCCAGTAAGGGGTATCGGTACGTGATAAAATCCATTTTTATACCGTTTAATTGACCCCGAAGACCGATTTTGTTTTCGCTATCTGTCGTCCAGATACCAATATCTGCCAGTTCTGATTTTGCGAGTTCTTTATCAAAGGGATCAGTCGTAAAAAAATCAAGGTCAATCGACAGGCGATGCCCAAACTGTAGAGCTAAAGCTGTGCCACCAACTAGATTGAACGACTCAAAGGTGTCAGTCGCAAGTACAGACCTTAAAACACCCAGGGTGCCGGATTCAAGGACTTCAGTGTGTAACATCGGAACTGCTCTTTGGGTACGTGTAGATAGTTGCTGCAAAACGACAGTGTTGTATTGTCTAGCCAACGTGCCTGCAAAGCCGCTTCTTTTATTTTTTCCATTCCATAATACCATTTGATTTCTTGCCATTCATCGAACGTACCACGTTCAAGCACCCGTTCAATCACGAACCGATAGTTTTTTCCCCACTGAATACCGTTGAAATCAACGTCCCAGAACAAAGATCGCCGTAGGGTAGGAATGCCAGGTTCATTCATGAAAGGTGACGTATATGAGAGGAATTATTTGGAAATACTAGGCCCGAATGGTTTCTACAAACGCCCGGATGCTCTCTGGCGATGTTCCTTTTTCAGACAAATGCCGGATAAATGCACTGCCAACAATGGCTCCATTGGCGTATTGACTGGCTGTGTCAAACGTTTCATGGTTGTTTATCCCGAAGCCAATCAGACGCGGATTTCGCAAGTTCATCGCCTGGATTCGCTCAAAATATGCCATCATCGAATCACTAACACCTTTCACAGAGCCTGTTATGCTTGATGAAGACACCATATAAATAAACCCGTCTGACTCCCTGTCAATATGCCGGATACGGTCTTCGGTAGTTTGGGGAGTAATAAGATTTACATTCAGGATGCCGTACTCGCGGAAGATTGGCGCGTATTCGTCCAGAAATAAATCCAGTGGCAGGTCGGGAAGAATAACGCCATCCACACCTACTTCCTGACATTTCTGGCAGAAATTCTCGACACCAAATTGCAGTACAGGATTGATATAGCCCATTAGTAGAATCGGTACTGTAACCGGTTCACCGGTCGCATCCTTCCGACAGTCAGCTAATTGCGAAAAAAGCGTTTTTAACGACATACCATTCGCCAATGCCTGACCATTACTCAACTGAATGGTTTCACCGTCGGCAACGGGGTCAGAATAGGGCATCCCGATTTCAACCAGATCTACTCCGGCCGCCTGCAAACCACGCAAAATACTTGTCGTATCGTCAAGATTGGGAAATCCGGCGGTAAAATATACGTTCAGTAACCGCTTGTTTTTTTGAGAAAACAAGTCGGTAATACGGTTTTGGGTGAGGGTCATAAAGGTATCCACGGGCTTTAGTCCGTGCTGTATAATTAAGTTACGGACTAAAGCCGGTAACTACACACTACAAAAATTTTGAATACGTACTCAAATCTTTATCACCCCGGCCAGATAAGCAAACCACGACAACATCGTCGGGATTGAGGTTCATTTTCTCAAGTGCCGCCAGCGCATGGGCTGTTTCCAGAGCGGGTATAATACCTTCTAGTTTACTTAACTGAAAACCTGCCTGTAGCGCTTCATCGTCCGTAATGGCGTAGAAATCACCCCGGCCAGACTCAAACAAATGAGCGTGGAGGGGGCCGATACCCGGATAATCTAAACCCGCCGAAATAGAATACGGCTCCGTTACCTGACCATCTTCGGTTTGCATTAAAATCGTGCGGCTTCCGTGCAATACACCCGGCTTGCCAAGGGCAGTAGTTGCCGCTGAATGTCCTGACGTAAGGCCTTGGCCCGCAGCTTCGGCTGCGACCAAACGCACTGATGGCTCATGTAGATAGTGGTAAAACGCACCAGCGGCATTACTGCCTCCGCCAACGCAAGCCACTACATAATCCGGATTTTCGCGACCTGTTTTGGTAAAAAGCTGTTTCTTGACTTCTTCCGAAATGACTGATTGAAACCGAGCGACCATATCAGGATAGGGGTGCGGCCCAACTACCGAGCCAATAATGTAATGCGTATCGACCGGGTTATTGATCCAGTGGCGCATGGCTTCGTTAGTCGCATCTTTGAGCGTCTGACTCCCCGATGTTGCCGGAATGACCGTTGCGCCAAGCATCCGCATCCGGTCGACGTTTGGTTGCTGGCGTTCCATGTCGATACTACCCATGTAGACAATACACTCCAGACCCATCAGGGCGCAGACCGTTGCTGTTGCCACACCATGCTGACCGGCACCGGTCTCGGCTACAATACGCTGTTTGCCAAGACGTTGTGCTATCAGGATTTGGCCAATCGTGTTATTGATTTTGTGTGCACCAGTATGGCAAAGGTCTTCCCGTTTGAGGTAAATCGTTGCGCCAATGTGCGCTGATAGCCGCTTGGCTAGAAACAAGGGTGTTGGTCGCCCAACATAATCCTCAAGCAATTGCCAGAGTTCTGCCTGAAACGTTGGGTCAGCAATAATCTGAAGGTAATTCTGCCGTAGTTCTTCAACGTTCGGGTAAAGCATTTCAGGAATGAAAGCTCCACCGAAGTGGCCGTAAAAGCCTTTATTTGATACCTCAAAAGAGGCTTGTAGTTCGAGAGTGGTTTGCATGATTATCAATGCTTAACTAAGCGTAATCCTAATGCCGAGAGATGATTGAAGTCGTTATCAGTTGTATGTAGTTCCATATCCAAATATAACGCTGTGGCTGCAATCCAGAGATCGTTTTTGCCCATGTTTCGCGCGGAGGATTTGAGCGGTCTATCTTTCAATTTCCCTTGGCTAAATGCGTCAATTTGAGCGTATAATCTTGTAATCGGCAAGGTAATGTCAGCGATTGGATACGTAGTGAATAGGTAATTCATTCTATTTACTTTTTGTACACCCCAATCAGATTTAAGTGCAAATGCTTCTAGTTCACCTACGACAATAATCGAGATTGCCAGTCGGTTTGAAGCAGTTAAATCCTTGCGTATTACATTTAATAAAAGATTAGTATCAAAAATCATTTTCGATTCTTTTCTTCCGCTAAGACTTCATCCATACGTCGATTTTCTTCCTCCGAAAACTCAATGCCAAATTGAAAGGGTTCTTTGGGAGAAACTGTATCTAAAAATCGCGCTGCTCCCCAACGTTTAATGTCTTCAGGTTTATAAACATTTGAGCCCCGCTCTTTTATTGTCGGAATGTGTTCTAATTCTTGCTCTTTCGTTGTTTCCATTAGCGTTGTTGTCTAATAAAATCATATAACAGGACTAGCGGCCTGGCAGTTGCCAAACTCTAAACTGTTTCCTCTTCTTCAACGGGTCGCAAAAGGGCAATGAGTTCTTTCACCTGCGCAACGTCTTTCACTCCCGGAGCGGTTTCGACATGGCTATTTACGTCTACACCATATAGTTTCATGCCTTTCAGTGCGGTCAACTGATCAAGGTTGTCCAAGCCGATACCGCCACTGATAAAAAATGGTTTCTCGTTGTCATAACGGTTTAAGATACTCCAGTCGAACGTAACGCCATTGCCACCCGGTTGGTCGCCTTTGGCGTCAAACAAGAAAAAGTCGCACTGAGCTTTATAATTGTTCAGCATTGAAAAATTGAATGACTCATCGACCCGAAATGCCTTTATAATATTGATGCCCCGATTGCGTAAGCTCCGGCAGTAATCCGGCGTTTCGTTACCATGTAACTGTACGTACTGAAAATCATACTTCTTAACAGACCGCAGAATATAATCCGGGCTAGCGTTCACGAACACACCCACCTTGCGAATCGAACGCGGCAGTGCTTTCACAACCTCAGCCTCTAACTCTTCGCCAACAAAGCGGGGCGACTGATCGTAGAAAATGAATCCAACAAAATCAGGGCCAAGGGCGGCAATCTCTTTCAGGTTGCCGGCATCGCGCAGACCGCACACTTTGATTTTCATGGCTGTATAAGTTAAATTGATAGGGTAGTATTTATGGTGTATTGAGAGACTAGGGTAGACAGGGCCTTGGCTGGATCGGCAGTTTTCATGAAGGCTTCGCCAATCAGAAAACCATCGAAACCCGCCCGAAATAGGGTTAGCATTGTACTGGCATCGTGCAGACCACTTTCGGTAATCTTGGCAAACGTATCAGGAATCCGTTCCACCAATCGCAACGACGTATCAATGGATGTCGTAAACGTTTTAAGGTCGCGATTATTGACGCCCACCAGGTCGATTGTATGGGTAAGTGTGCGGTCCAGCTCGTCTTCGTCATGCACTTCGAGCAATACCTGCATGCTCAAGTCGTGTGCCTGAATGCTGAGTTCAATTACCTCTTCGGGCGTGAGGCAGGCGGCAATGAGCAACACAAGATCGGCGCCCCATGCTTTAGCTTCCAGTAATTGATACCGATCAATAATAAAGTCTTTACGTAGAATTGGAGTTTCTGGATTTGCCAGGCGGGCAGCTTGTAAATCGGCAAGAGAGCCGCCAAAAAACGGTTCGTCGGTCAAAATCGACAATACGGCCGCACCTCCTTTCACGTAACCCTGCGTTGTGGTGGCTACGTCGGCCCAGTCGTTAATAATACCTCTGGAAGGTGATTTGCGTTTGAACTCGGCAATGATGCCCGTTGAGTGCAAATCCTGTACGGCATCCCGCGCCGATAGGGACTGGCGTTTGAAATCAGGCATCTGTTCCAGCGACGATACCGATATGGTCGCTTTGCGCTGTTCTACTTCCAGTCGCTTTCTGGCAATTATTTCGTCAAGAATCGTCATGCTATCAATTTCTTAAAACACGCCAACGCCCGTTTGCTTTCCAGCGACTCGCGAGCCATTGCTACGGCTTCTTCGCGGGTTTCGGCTTTACCGGCAGTCAGAAGAGCCATGGCTGAATTGGCTAAAACTGCCTGCTTTTGGGCCGAAGTGGATTCGTCATTCAGTACATTTAAGAATATCTGCGCCGACTCGTCTAACGTTTGCCCGCCAGCCAGCGATTCAGGCGTTAAGGTATCCATGCCTAACTGCTCTGGCTCAAGGACTTGCTCGGTCTTATTGGTAATGACCTTAAAGGGTCCCGTTAGCGAAATTTCGTCG
>JANXVQ010000842.1 GCA_025351545.1 Spirosoma sp. | reverse complement strand
CCTTCCCATCGCGAACAAGGGCACCCGGTGCGCATAATCCCTTTTTCTCATACTCTGTTGCTGGCGTTATTTCGCCGACTTTCTGCCAGTTGGTCAAATCGGTACTGGCGGCAATACCAATGCCCCAATGGTCGGCTCCGGTCGAATCTTTGTAGAGCGGCACCGAATAATACATCAGGTAGCGAGGCCCAAACCGAACGACGTGTGGGTCTTTGGCATAGCCTATTTTTCGATGCGTTGTATCGGCAAACATCATTTTTGGATTAGGCGATTGCGCTGTGGCGGGCATCATATTCACCCATCCGAGAATGACGGCTAACCACAATCCTGCAAGGAGTTGATTCATAGAAGACCAGGTAGAGATAAGTTGAGCTAGATTATGTATGACCCCTAGGGGTCATACGATGGCCGTAAATGATCTATTATAAGTCAACGTCAAACTCCTTTACTATTTAAACAATGGCGCGTGAATTTGCCGGAGTGTTTCGATTGGAATCTTAATGACTTCCCGGTCGTAGGTTAGCAGCCCGTTCACTTCGCCCTCTACATCGGTCGTTTGCGTGTAAACAGCCGCCGATAGTGCCTGTTTCTGATAATATTCCACAATTTTAGCGTACTTCTTCTGATACGCTTTTAGCACAACATCGGCCGATTGATACGTTTGGTAGCCCCAGTTTCGCATATCAGGATTCCAGAGGTGACCCTGAATTGGCCAGCCGATACCGCCAAATTCGCCAATAACAACCACCCGGTCTGTTTTGGGAGCTGGCGCATGTGGTTCTTCCTGATACGTATGAATGTCGTAGAAATCACCGGCGCCCAGGTCATTCCAGCCGCTGCTTGCGTTTACCGTCCGGCTTGGATCGAGGGCTTTTACCCAATCGGCAAGGCGTTTATTGTCGTACTGTCCCCACCCTTCGTTATGTACCACCCAAGTAACAATGCTGGGATGACTATGCAGTCGGTTCATCATCCGCCGAAGTTCCAACTCAAATTGTTCTTTACCTTTCGACCGGCGTATGGGCTCAGATTGGTCACCCGGATGTTCGTTCTGGCCTTCCAGAAAACCCGATGGCATATCCTGCCAAACTAATATTCCGAGCTTGTCGCAGAGGTAGTAGTAGCGTTCTGGTTCAACCTTAATATGCTTGCGAAGCATGTTAAAACCAGATTTTTTCAGGAAATCAATTTCAAACGTCATGGCTTCGTCCGAGGGTGGAGTCAGCAAACTACCGGGCCACCAGCCCTGATCGAGCGGGCCGTTCTGAAAGACAAATTTGTTGTTCAATAGCAAGACTGGCTGATTGGCAACCGGGCCTTTCCCGTCGGGATGCCGACCAACCGAAATTTTACGCATGGCAAAATAGCCTGTTACGACATCGAGCGGTGCGCCGGTCACCGTTGCTTTAGCAAAAGCCGTGGTTATAGCGTCGTCCTGACGGGGGCGTTTGTCTCGGGGCGTATCGCCGAAGGGATCGGTAACGGTTACTAATTCAGCCTTAATGTCATACAGAAATGGACTGTCTGGCGACCAGAGTTTGGGCGTTTTAATCGTAAGATAAGCCGTTCGGCCTGCCCGAACGAGCGCCGTTGCCACCGTTTGTGTGCCGTCTAACGCGGTCAGACGAATAGCGGTTGTGTAATTATTAGCTGGTTGATCGAGCAGTACGTCTACCCGAACGCGTCCCGAATCGACTTCGGGTGTAAGCTTCACTTCTTCGATGTATGCTTGCTTCGGCACGGGTTCCATCCAGACCGTTTGCCAAATACCCGACACGGGCGTGTACCAGATGCTATTGGGATTCAGCAACTGTTTGCCGCGCGGTTGCTCGCCCATTGAGGTGGGGTCGGTTACGCCCAGCACCAACTGATTTTGTCCATCTTTCAGGAAGTCTGTAACGTCGAAGCTAAACGCATCTGAGCCACCCGTATGTGAACCAACCAGTCCACCGTTGACCCATAAATTACATTCATAATCAACGGCACCAAAATGGAGCAACACTCGCTGACCAGCCCAATCGCCGGGCAGGCTGACGGTCCGCCGATACCACAAACGTTGGTTGGCGGTGAGCGCTTTATTGACTTTCGATACAGTAGATTCTACACAGAATGGCACCAGAATTTTCCCCGAAAAATCAGTGGGTTGTGGGGCGGTTTTGGGCGTAATGGCATAGTCCCAAAGGCCATTCAGGTTTTGCCATTGTTTTCGAACCATTTGTGGTCGGGGATATTCGCGCCAGGCATTTTCTGGTGTGATTTGTTTTTCCCAACGGCTCATGATTGGCGCAGAACGAACTTGGTTTGGCGCTGTCGTTTGAGCAACTGTACCACCCGCACCCAACAGGATGAGGCTAAACGAAACGAATAAAATTGAGTTGAACGCATGAATGAGTGGAGTTTGTTTGGCTGTTACTTAGTCAGTTTTCCTTCGAGCATTTTAATAAAGTAGCCGCCCACCACCGAACGGGCCTGAAAACCAACCTGTTTGGCGTTGGTCGTTTCGTGCCAGTCGGAAAGCGGCACCCGGCTTGGCGTTTCA
>JANXVQ010000835.1 GCA_025351545.1 Spirosoma sp. | reverse complement strand
GCCTGATAGTCTGGATAATTCACTCATCGACAGTGGCTTGAGAAAATAGGCACTCATCAGGTAATCGAGGTCGGTTTTCTGACCTTGATAAATATGCAACAGAATAGCTCGTAATTGCCCCGCTATATCAAGTTCAAACAGATGTAGTAATAACTCCTGGAACTTAAGCCGTAACAGTTCATTCAGGAAAGGAGTTTTAGCCCTAAAATACGGTAACAGAGAATTAATAAATGTCGTGAACGTAGGCGACGACGAGAAAGACAGAATAAGATCGGTGGGTAGGGTGGTAGATGCTTCCTGAAATAACGTTAGGTGTTGACCAACAAACTCTTTTAGCAATTTCTCGTTTACGAAAAACACCAGACTCCGGTAACTGGAGTCGATGGATTCGTTCATGGAGTAACAGCCTCGCTGAAAAAACAGGATTTGTCCTTTGTGTACGTGCAATTCCTGCGTAGGCGAACTGAATTTCTTTTCTCCTTCCAGCACCACGATAACGGCGTGTTCTTCGAAAAATACTTCGTTCCGTTCGGGATATACGTCGCTGCGGTAGGCTACGAACGTCATCTTCGACGCGTCGGGCCCATCCAGGCCGGGACGCTGAATGCTCAGTGATTCGAATTGGTTTGCTTGGATGGATGAAGGAACGCGGAGCATGATTGTCTAGAGTTTATTTATCTCCTGCTCTACAATCACATCGATCCATTCCTTGTTGGATGGAACTTCCTGCTGGATAGCATCCCACATTAATTCATAGTCAACACCCCAATAGTGATGAATTAACTTGTCTCTTATTCCTGCAAAGCCTTTCCAATCAAATTCAAGATGATCGAAGCGTATGGCATCTGGAATATTTTTGCAAGCTTCGCCAATAATCTCGAAACTTCGAATAAAGGCTTTAGATAAAAACGGATGATTCAAGAACTCATCATACGTAACACCCTCTGAGTATTTCAGAATATAGGCCAGTTCGGCTTGTATATGTTGCAGAAAATCAGTTGATGAGGGGTGCATATTCAATCTCTTTTTCGGCTTCTCGTTTCACAAATGAAGCCATTCCTTCCCAGGTAAGAAGTTCTACTTCGCGTCCCATCACTTTCTCAAGATAATAGACCATGTTGATAAAATTGCGGAATGTTTTTTTGCCTTCCTGAAATTCAACCACAAAGTCAATATCACTCTGTTCAGTTTGCTCTCCCCGAACAAACGACCCAAATAAGCCCAGCCGGGCAGCACCGAATTGTTTCAGCGCCGATTGATGAGATCGAATGCGTTCGAAAGCCTGCTGTTTATTTTGAACGGCTGTAATCATAGCTTCTTAAGTCGAAAATCAACTGAAATGGCTAATCCTGGATAATTTACACCAAAAACTGAAATAAATCGGGCTGGTCATTCAGGTACTCAAACACAATATTTTGGGCTTGCATTCGCTGAATAAGTGGCTCGAAATCTTCACGAAATTTTAGCTCAATGCCCACCACGGCGGGGCCAACGTCCCGGTTGGTTTTCTTAGCGTACTCGAAGCGGCTTATGTCATCGTTGGGACCGAGTACGTTCAGGAAGTCGCGGAAGGCACCGGCACGCTGCGGAAATCGAATAATGAAGTAGTGTTTCAGTCCTTCATATAGCAACGACCGCTCTTTAATTTCTTCTGTGCGGGTAATGTCGTTGTTGCCACCACTAACTAAACAAACTACGTTTTTGCCTTTGATTTCGTCTTTGATCATATCCAGCGCGGCAATGGTCAGCGCACCGGCTGGTTCAGCCACAATAGCGTCTTCGTCGTAAAGCTTCAGGATAGTTGTGCAAACTTTGCCTTCGGGAACCAGTAATACGCGGTCGAGATTTTTGCGACATATTTCAAATGTTATGTCTCCCGGTCGTTTTACGGCGGCTCCGTCTATAAACTTGTCGATCTTGTCAAGCGCTACAACATGGCCTTCGTCGATTGAGATTTTCATTGATGGCGATCCAAGTGGCTCAACACCAATTAGTTTGGTTTTAGGACTCAACTGTTTAAACACTGTTGAAACGCCCGATGCCAAACCGCCCCCGCCGATAGCCATCAGCAGGTAGTCTATTTTACCCGTAGCATCCCGAAGAATTTCCAGCCCAACGGTTCCCTGGCCTTCCATCACCAGCACATCATCAAAAGGGTGGACGAATGTGCTTTCGTGAGTGGAAACGTAGTGCATAGCCGCGTTGAAAGCATCGTCGTAGGTATCGCCGATTAACTCCACCTCTACAAATTCCTTCCCGAACATCCGCACCTGTTTCACCTTCTGATTCGGGGTGGTCGTTGGCATGAAAATAATACCGTGGACGGCCATCTTCCGGCAAGCGTAAGCCAGTCCCTGCGCGTGATTTCCGGCGCTGGCACATACAACGCCTTTGGCCAAAGCCTCAGCAGACAGGCTGGCCATTTTATTATAAGCGCCCCGAATTTTGTACGACCGTACAACCTGCAAATCCTCGCGTTTCAGGAAAATATTGGCCTCATAGCGGTCTGACAGGTTAATGCTTTCCTGCAAAGGCGTATGAACAGCAACGCCCTGAAGCCGTTCGGCTGCCAGATAAATATTATCGAGGTCAGGAAACGTAATTTTTCTGTCTTTTTCACTTACCGTACTCATACTGTAAAGTTACGCAAACTAAGGGATATGAATGCGACTGAAACCGCAACGGCGGATGGTGGCTCAAGCGGATCAAAACAGATTTTATCCGTTCGACCCCACCTGATTCACCATCCGCCGTTGCGGTTTTATTTATATTTTTTATTGAGTACTAGCTCCGCTCCGGACGTAACGAGCGAACAGCCTTACCAGCCTGCCATATTTCTGATTCGCGGAGTTCGGCTAATTCTACTTCGAGTTTCTCACGATAGTCGGGCTGTGAGTTACGGGTGATTGAGATATCTGCCTGCTCACCCGCTTTTACTGAGTTGTAGAGTTGCTCAAAAACGGGCTTGGTAGCATCACGGAAAGGTTTCCACCAATCCAAAGCACCGCGTTGGGCAGTGGTCGAGCAGTTTGCGTACATCCAATCCATGCCATTTTCGGCAACGAGTGGCATCAGCGACTGTGTCAATTCTTCAACTGTTTCGTTGAAAGCTTCTGATGGGCTATGGCCATTAGCGCGCAGTACATCGTACTGAGCCGCAAAAATACCCTGGATAGCGCCCATCAACGTACCACGTTCGCCCGTTAGGTCGGAGGTTACTTCCCGGTAGAAATCGGTCTCGAACAAATAGCCCGAACCTACCCCAATGCCCATTGCAATCGCTTTTGTGCGTGCCTGACCAGTAGCATCCTGATAAACAGCGAAGCTTGAATTTAGTCCTTTACCTTCTACAAATAACCGGCGCAGCGATGTGCCTGAGCCTTTAGGGGCAACAAGGAATACGTCTACATCGGCTGGGGGAATAATGCCCGTTTTATCTTTGTAAGTTATACCGAAACCGTGCGAGAAATAGAGCGACTTGCCGGGTTTAAGGGCGGCTTTCACGGTTGGCCAGAGTTCAATCTGGGCGGCATCGGAGAGCAGGAAACAAATAATAGTACCTTTTTCTAACGCTTCTTCAATTTCGAACAACGTTTCGCCTGGTACCCAGCCATCGGCAATTGCCTTGTCATAGGTTTTGCCCTTGCGTTGGCCAACGATGACACTAAAGCCATTGTCGCGCATGTTTAACGACTGACCAGGACCTTGTACACCGTAGCCGATAACGGCGATGGTTTCACTGGCCAGCACTTCGCGGGCTTTTTCTAACGGAAATTCTTCCCGCGTTACAACTTGTTCCTCAACTCCTCCAAAATTAATCGTTGCCATGTTTAATTGGTTTTTGTACTCGTATTGTAGGGTTACTAATTGGTTATAAATAATAGGCCCATTCGGAGTCGGGCAGGTACTCGACCAGACCTTTTTCTGTCTTGCCAACGGCTACGCGGCCAGAGCGAACAAACTCCAGAATTTCGTATTGTTTGATGTAGTCGAAAAACTCGGAAATGTCTGTATCGTTGCCGGTTTTCTCAATAACTACGTAGTCTAAACCCCAGTAAACGACCCAGGCTTTATACTCTTTATTGATGGTTTCAATATCCAATGACTTATTGCCCAACGGTGTTGAAATTTTGAACAAGGCGGTCTCGTTATAGACAATCTCGTTGTTGAGGTAGCCAAATACGGCCATCACTTCAACGATTTTACGAATCTGACGAACCAGTTTTTCGACCTCCTCGCGTGATTCGTGCTTAATGACAATCGTAAACCGGGATACCCCTTTTCGCTCAGTTTCTGAAACCGTAAGGCTCTCGATATTGACGCGTCGGCGGGTAAAAATAATCGTGATGCGATTGAGCAGCCCGATAGAATTTTCAGTGAATATGCAGATAGTGTAGGTAGTCATCTTTTAGGAGTGTCTATTTAAGTCTAATCTGCGAAACACTGGCTCCGGCGGGCACCATCGGAAATACATTTTCTTCATTTTCAACCACTACTTCGAGCAGAAATGGCCCGTCGTGAGCCAGCATTGTGTCGAGTGCGTCCGAAAGATTATCCCGTTCGTTGCAGGTTTGTCCGTCCATGCCAAAGCCTCGGGCTATAGTGATGAAGTCGGGGTTTTGTAACTCTACGAATGAATAGCGCCGTTGATGAAATAACTGCTGCCATTGACGTACCATACCCAGAAAATTATTATTTAGGATAATCGCTTTGACCGGCTGTTTATTCTGTACAATAGTACCCAGCTCCTGCAAGGTCATCTGAAAACAACCATCGCCGATAACGGCCACCACCTGACGGTCTGGCGCACCTACCTGCGCACCAAAGGCCGCCGGCAATGCAAAGCCCATCGTCCCCATACCGCCCGATGTAACCAGGCTATTTGGTCGGCGGAATTGATAATAGCGAGATGCCATCATCTGGTGTTGCCCTACATCAGTCACTAAAATAGCTTCGCCTTTGGTCTTCTTCGAGAGCATATCAATCACTTCGGCCATCCTGATTTTGCCCGTAGCATTGGTCAATTCAGGAATCGTAATAACCTCATTTTCAATAGCATCGAATTTTCGAAACTCGTTACGCCAGATCGTGTGGTCATTAGGCTTCACGAGGGGTAATAATGCTTTAAGTGCTTCTTTAGCATCACCAATAACAGGCGCATCGGCCCGGATGATTTTATCAATCTCCGACGGGTCAATCTCGATATGAATAACTTTAGCCTGTGTGATGTATTTGCTGGCATCGCCCGTAACGCGGTCGTCGAAACGCATGCCGATAGCGATGATTACATCGGCCTGATCGGTCATTACATTGGAGCCGTAGTTGCCATGCATACCCAACCAGCCAACATAAAGCGGGTGATTGGTTGGGATGGTCGATTGTCCTAATAACGTTGTAGCCACCGGAATACCGGTCTTTTCGATAAAAGCGCGTAGCTCGTCTTCGGCTTTGGCAATCTGAACGCCATGCCCAACGAGAACATAAGGGCGTTTAGCCGAGTTGATCAGCTTGGCA
>JANXVQ010000491.1 GCA_025351545.1 Spirosoma sp. | reverse complement strand
TTCATAACTAAACCCCCCGATTTAAATCGCCTGCTGATCACTGTCCGCAATGCAATCGAACGGGCGAAACTGGTACAGGAAACCAAAACGCTCAAAAAGCGCATCTATAAACTGAACGAGATTGTCGGCGAATCCGAACCTATCAAGAAAGTTAAAGATACGATTAATCGGGTGGCAGCTACCGAAGCACGGGTACTCGTAACGGGTGCCAATGGTTCAGGTAAAGAGATGGTAGCCAAGCAGATTCATGAGAAAGGTAGCCGCGCCAACCAGTCGTTAATAGAAGTAAACTGCGCAGCTATACCAAGCGAACTCATTGAAAGTGAGCTTTTTGGGCACGAAAAAGGTGCCTTTACAGGAGCCGCTGCCCGGCGCGTAGGTAAGTTCGAGCAGGCCGATGGCGGTACATTATTTCTTGACGAAATTGGTGATATGAGCTTGTCTGCTCAAGCTAAAG
Source organism: Spirosoma sp. (assembly GCA_025351545.1). Taxonomy (GTDB): domain Bacteria; phylum Bacteroidota; class Bacteroidia; order Cytophagales; family Spirosomataceae; genus Spirosoma. The sequence goes on along the minus strand of JANXVQ010000491.1, from coordinate 3,206 downwards.
TGCTACGGGCTTTGCAGGAGAACAAAATTACCCGCGTTGGGGGCGACAAAGAAATCAAAGTCAACGTACGGGTTATTGCGGCTACAAACAAGGACTTGCGGCAGGAGATTGTGAACGGCAACTTCCGCGAAGATTTATTCCACCGGTTAAGCGTGATCATGATTCACGTGCCGCCCTTAACCGATCGTCGGGTCGATATTCCGCTTTTGGCGGATAAATTTCTTCACGATATAGCCTCCGAATATGGCGCACCCGCTAAAGACCTCACGCCCGAAGCCATGAATTACTTACAGTCGCTACCCTGGTCGGGTAATGTACGCGAATTGCGCAACGTCATCGAGCGATTAGTTATCATGTGTGGAGACGAGATTGGGCTGGAAGATGTGAAATCCTATGCTTAATCTACTGTCACTGTAGGAAGCAAAATTTTGCTTCCTACAGTGACAGTAGATTACACCCCCGCACATCGGAATTATCGAAGCGGCCAATGACCCGGAAGTATCCTGATGTGGAGGAATTATCTACATCGTCAACGTATTGACCCAAATCCTGCGTCTCGATAAATGAACACGAATCCAGATTAGCTAAGTCAATAACATTAATACCGCCGGTGCGACGCTCACCCGGGCGGGCATCATCATCAGAAAAGATCAGAAAAGGGTCGTTGATATCGCGCAGAAATATGCGTAAGGTTGAACTGGGCCGGAAAATGCCCCCACCCGCCGAATAGGCTTGCGAAAGTAGTTCAGTCATGCCGTATTCTGAGTGTATCGTATTGACGCCCAATTGCTCGGTCAGAATTTCATGCACTTCTTCGCGCAGGAGTTCTTTCCGTCGGCCTTTCATACCACCTGTTTCCATAACAATCAGGTCAGAAAATTGGTCCAGAAATGCCAGATCAGGCTCTGACTCAGCCCAATCCAGCAAGCCAAATGTGACGCCAATGAGCAGAATCCGTTTTTGGTCAGGCTGTTGGGCAAGTTGTCTTAATCGTTCCGTCAGTTCATGATGGTTATTGAGAAAAAAGCCCGAATCTACCGGAAGGCTGGTGTTCGGTCTTCCGCTGGATTCACTTAAGTTCGTTTGCGAGCATCCACTCCGGGAGCATCCACTCTGGGCCATAAATTGCTGAACCATATACACCAGCGAGGAGTTATTTCGTTCAAGATATGACGGTAGTAACGCCAGAATATGGAAATTGCTGAGGGGCCCATAGGTCTGCTCAAAAATTTGGGTGCTAATGGCGTTATAGAGTGCCAAGTCGGTTACAAAGTGGCGACTCGTTTGGTCGCCGGTAGTGCCGCTGCTGGCAAAGATTAATGTCTCGCTGCTCTCCGGGTTTTGGGTAGGATTGATGCCTGTTAAAACAATATGTTTTTTAAAAAACCCAATTGGCATGAACGGTATCTGAATCAAGTCAGTAACTCGTTCCGGCAAAACGTTTAGGTGGTGTAGATAGGCTGCATATACCGGATTATAAACCGCCTGATAGCGAAAAACGGCCAACGCCAGCAATGCAAATGACTCGCGATTGGGCAGGCCGGAACTAAGCGTCAGGATTTGTTGCCGGAGTGATTGCCGGAGTGCAGCGGTCTCGGCTGAGCGTATTGAGAAAGAAGACAAAATAATAAAAAGCTTTTATTGCACAACGAGTACAACAGTATGCGACGGCAACTAATTCAACAGTATATCTTCATTGCAGGAATAGCCCTCACGCTATCATCCTGTTTCAACGAACCAAATTACTCGAATACGCCCGCTATTGAGTATAAAGGTCTATTTCGTTATACCATTGAAGCGGGCAAAGGAGTGGGCAAAGGAAAACGTGATTCGGTGGTAATTACGATTGGCTTCAAAGATGGTGATGGCAACATTGGCAATAGCCTGCCGCTACCTAAAGCCGATTCCATACAATATGTCTCCAATGGTAACTGGGGCAGTTATCGAATTCGTACCTTTCGTTTGATTAATAAGAACTTTGTAGAATTGATTCAGGCTATAAATACGACCCTCTATATTCCTGATCTTACCAAAGGTAAACCTAAGGGAGCCATTGAGGGATCACTGGATTTTAACCAAATTTTCCCATACGGAACCAGTTATCAACTCTATCCAACTAAGTTTCAAATTGAAATTCGAGACCGAACCCTGAATGTCAGTAACACGATCGAAACTGATACGGTATCGGTGCCGTTTCTACGCTAAACTGCCCTTTATTAATTACTTTCTATTCAACACGATTCGAAAGGTTGTCCCCTTCCCAACTTCCGAACTTTTGACAAAAAGCCGCCCATTGTGATACTCTTCCACAATACGTTTGGCCAACGTTAGTCCTAAGCCCCAGCCCCGTTTTTTGGTACTGAAACCCGGTGAGAACACTTTTTGCATATTGGCTTTAGAAATTCCTTTACCCGTATCTGTAATGTCGATAGCGACCTCCTCATGGGGCAGCGAAACCATGTTTAGCCGGAGTTCACCGACGCCTTTCATAGCATCAACAGAATTTTTGCAGATGTTCTCAATTACCCACTCAAATAATAATTTGTTGATTTTGACCATATGACCGGGCGGCAACTGGCTGGTAACACTCATTTTTACTTTTGTTGAAATACGCCTTACGAGATAATCGGTAAATTGCCGAACTACCTCGTTTACGTCCTCCTCTTTTAGCGTTGGAACAGAGCCAATGCTCGAAAAACGGGCCGTGATAGTTTCTAAACGCTGAACATCTTTCTCTATTTCGTCGGTGATAGACCCATCAAACTGCTCAGGATCAGAGCGCATATATTCCACCCACGCCATCAGCGACGACATAGGCGTACCTAACTGGTGAGCCGTTTCTTTGGCCAATCCAACCCAGACTCGATTTTGTTCAGCCCGGCGGGATGAACTAAAGGCCAGGTAGGCCAATATTCCCAAAGCTGCCAGAATAGTAAGAAGAGCATACGGAAAGTACGTCAACTGTCGAAGTAATCTTGAGTTGTTGTAGTATACTAACCCACGCTCGCCTTTACCAATTTCAACGATTAATGGCATATGATTTTTCCGCATCTCATATGTTTTTTGCCGTAAAAACTGCTGTGTTTCTTCAGGTGTTTGATTAGGCGGAAGGTCTATATTTCGCTGCATAGCTATCTGACCGTCAGGGCTGATATAAATAGCCGGGATAGTCTTATTAGCTTCCAGTATTTCGCTTGTAACAAAGT